>CALVER010000072.1 GCA_944326625.1 Candidatus Gastranaerophilales bacterium
CAACTCTATGTGTTGTCGTGGTTCAACCACCCCTCGCCACCTGGGGGAGAGGGTAGGGAGAGGGGCTTTTCTCTGCGTCACAGCTGCTAGATCCTGAAACAAGTTCAGGATGACATGACAAGTCACACCAATGTTCAGTGTGTTGTCGTGGCTCAGCCACCCGAAACCCTTGTTAAATCTACCTAGAGGAGACGCCCCCCCCCGTTTTGCAAAAATTTTTCATTTTCCATTGCTTTTCTCCTTCTTCTTGTGTTTTTATTATATCAGAATTATTCAGTTTTGACAAGAAACCATTTTAAATTTTTCTTTTGTGCTAAAATAATTACGCAAAGGAGATTTAATGAACTTACCCGAAAATTACGGAATAGCACTTTTAATGACACTTTTTGCCGGACTTGCGACTGCAATCGGCGGCGGAATAGCCTTTATTGTAAAGAAAAACAACCTCAAAGCTCTTTCTGTAGGACTGGGTTTTTCAGCAGGTGTAATGATTTTCCTATCATTTAATGAAATTATACCGGAATCAGCCGAAATGCTCCGGGTAAATTTTCCGAATGATTACAATTGGATAGTTTATGTCGGATTTATAATCGGTATAATTACAGCGATTTTAATAGACTATTTTCTGCCGGATCACATTGACACGGAAGAACTGTTAAATCCGGATGCGCCGAGCCTGCACAGACACCAGCTTAAAAGAGCCGGAATATTTACGGCAATTGCAATATGTGTCCATAATTTTCCGGAAGGCATGGCAACATTTTTAACAACGACGCAAAATATAACATTGGGACTTTCGGTTGCGCTCGCAATCGCTATCCATAATATTCCGGAAGGTATTGCCGTTGCGCTTCCCATGTATCAGGTAACAGGCAAAAAACGTTACGCAATGCTTTATGCCTCTTTATCAGGTATAACAGAACCAATCGGGGCATTAGTCGGAATGTTCATTTTCGGAATATTCTTACCGCAGGCGCTTGTTGGGGCATTGATGGCGGCTGTTGCCGGAATTATGACATACATATCTTTTGATACCTTGCTCCCGCTTGCAAAAGAATACGGAAGCTGGCACCTTTCAATGATAGGAATAATGTCGGGAATTTTGTTCATCTGGGTAAGTTTAATTCTAATCGGATAAATTATGAAAGAATATATTAAGAAAATTTTAGCAAAGGAAGAATTATCATTTGAAGAAATAAATGATATTGTGTCTAAAATTGCGAATAATGAAGCATCTGATGCACAAATCGGCGCATTTTTAACAGGAATTACGCAAAAGGGTGTCAATAAAGATGAATTTTACGGATTTGCCTATGCCATGCGAAGATTTGCAAGACGTGTAATAACAAATGAATTTGTTGTTGACAGCTGCGGGACAGGCGCGGATTTTTCAGGAACAATTAACGTTTCAACCTCAGCTGCAATTGTTGCAAATGCATGCGGCGCAAAAATAGTTAAACAGACAAATTCGTCTATTACAAGCCACTGCGGGAGCAGCGACTTTTTGCACGCTCTTGGAATAAAAATTGTTCAAACGCCTGCTGAAGCACTTGAAGAATTTAACAAAAACGGAATAACATTTGTGCATTCGCCGTATTTTAATGACTTTGCAAAAGTTAACAATCCCATAAGGCAGCAAATCGGAATTAAAACAATTTTTAATTACTTGGGACCGATGATTAATCCCTCTTTTCCCGATGCCCAGCTTTTAGGAGTTTCATCAAATGAAATGTGTGCAAAGATGGCTTATGCTCTGAATAAACTCGGTACCAAACGCGCCATTGTCGTAAACGGAAAAAATCCTAATATTGATGAAATAAGCCTTTGTTCCGAAAGCACCATTTTTGAAGTAAAAGACGGAAATATCAAAGAATATACCGCATTTCCCGAAGATTTCGGCATGAAAAGAGCCGAATTAAAAGATATTCAAGGCGGTTCAGGAAAAGATAACGCCCGAATAGTAACGGAAATTTTTAAAGGCAAACGAAAAGATTCACGATACGATATAATTTGCCTGAATGCAGGCGCAATGCTTTATCTGTACGGAACAGTACAAAATATGCAAGACGGCATAATATTGGCGCAAAATGCAATCCAAAGCGGCAAAGCTTATACAGTATTGGAAAATTTGCAAAATACTTTATCCGTAATACATTAAGTCAAAAAAAAACAGGAAGTTTTTTTCATTTCCCCCTGTTAAGATTTACACTAGCCGAAATATAAATAGCATGTTTATTATACAATTTTTTTTAAGAAAAGACAAATTGTTACAAAAAATGTAAATATTTGTTACAAACCAAATATCTATTTTAAAGTTTTAAGGCATAAAAACCGTCATTCTATATGAAATACTTTGTTACTAAGTACATGAAAGGAAAGCAATGGGACTGGCGGCATCACAAGCAAGATTTTTAGCCATAACATCCAGAAAAGCATACTGCGAATTCCAATCCATGCAAATTGCACAGGATAAGCTTTCTGTTACACGTGATTTAGCCGAAATTTCAAACGATTATCAAAATGCATTAAATCAAACAAAACTTGTATGGGATTATGACGGAACAGGTCAAAATCCTTATAACTTATCTTACGGCGTACTAATGACCCCGAGTACACTGAACAATTATAATCCTTATCTTATAACTAACAGAACAGGTGCAGTTGTATTAAACGGTCAACTTGCAGCAGCCGCAAAACTAATCAGTCCGGACGGTGCTCCCGTAAGCGCAAGCGAAACCAAATTTAAAGAATTTATAAATGCTTTAGCTCAAAACGGTGTTATACCTGAATCTACTGCCGAGATAATTCTTGAACAAGAATACAGTAAAGATGCCGGCTATGGCGGCGAGCCTTTGAATAAAAACGGTGCATTGGTTAACAACCTTGCAGGTTTGGCTTATCAGGCAGAACAATCAGACAAAAATGAACTTTCACTTCCTGAAGGTACATATTCAACTTCATCAACCGCAGCAAACAGTTATAAAGTTAAAGTAAACGGACAATTTGTAGACCCGACGCAGGAAGATGCAGAAATAACCATTTCCGACTTATTATCAAATGATGTTGTCTTAATGTACACATTTGAAGACGGAAACCACGATAAAAATTCCGTTGATATTGACGGAAAATTCAAAACCCCGCTGAATGACATTCTTGCAGAAATACACGCATTATTCACGGAAATTTTAGGGACAGATGTTATTGCAACAACCGCACTTAATAATGCAAAGGCTATGGTAGAGTCAATGTTCTTTACAAGCGGCACTCACGACAGCAGTGCGGGAAGAAGTACCGAAAACGCTTTAAATAATGCTGTTAATGACGCGTCAAACTACAACCAGATCGCATTCGGATATGCTAAAGGTAAGAAAAATAATTCTACAGTTGCTATCAACCTGTCAAATCTGGTTGCAAGCTACCTGACATACTTTGAATTATCCTACAACGGTTTTGAATCTAATTACCATGTCGGCGCAACCGTCGGGACATCTTACTTTGTAACCGATGACCCATATTACAATTATGTAATGAAAGATGAAGATGCAGTAGACAGTGTTACGATAATGCAAGCTGATTTTTATATGCAGTTATACAACAATATCTGCGCTAACGGCTGGACACAAAATGACAATGTTGAAGATAATAACTATCTTGAAAATGCTTTGAAAAACGGAACATATTTTATAACTTCACTTAACGGAGACGGATATTTCTATCAGGGCAGATATAATGAAGAAGATTGCATAGTCGAAATTACGGATGAAGATGCAATCGCACAGGCCGAAGCTGAATTCACATCACAGAAAGCAAAATTAACCTATAAAGAAGAACAGCTCGATATGGAAATGAAAAACCTGGATACCGAAATTTCAACTCTAACAACGGAATACGATTCAGTTAAAAACTTAATCAGTAAAAACGTTGAAAAAATCTTTACAATGTTCCAGTAAAATATTAATTATTCCTTAAGGCATATAAATTCTCTTATGTTTATGATAGTATTGAAATATAAGAGAAATTTGGAGAGGAATAATGTTAAGTTTGCTAATGAAGCTGTTAGGCGATCCTAACGACAGAAAAATAAAAAATATGATGGGGATTGTGGAACATATTAATGCTCTGGAACCGCAATTTGAAGCTATGTCGGATGAGGAATTGAGAGCCAAAACAGACGAATTCAAGGCAATCTTAGCTAAACGTCCTACATCAAATGATTTTAAAACAGACCGAAAACTTGAAAAAGAAGCTCTGGATAAAATTCTGCCGGAAGCTTTTGCGACAGTCAGAGAAGCCGGCAAACGTGTATTAAATATGCGTCACTTTGATGTACAGTTAATCGGCGGCTATTTTTTACATAACGGTCATATAGCTGAGATGCGAACCGGTGAGGGTAAAACTCTTGTTGCGACACTTCCTGCATATTTGAATGCTTTGACCGGCAAAGGCGTACATATAATTACCGTTAACGATTACCTTGCAAAACGTGACAGCGAATGGATGGGAAAAATTTATAAATTCCTCGGGCTTTCTGTCGGTGTAATCCTCTCCGGCGGACGGAACGCAGAGGATTTTGAGGCTAAAAAAGCAGCATACAACTGTGATATAACTTACGGAACAAATAATGAATTCGGGTTTGATTATCTGCGTGATAATATGGCGGGAAGTTTGGAAATGCTTGTCCAAAGACCATATAACTATGCAATTATCGACGAAGTTGACAGTATTTTGATTGATGAGGCAAGAACACCTCTTATTATCAGCGGACGTCTTGAAAAATCTGCCGAAACCTACAAGCTTATGGCAAAAATTGCACCGCAGATGCAAAAAGATACGGATTACGAAGTCGATGAAAAAAATAAAAACATAATTTTAACCGAAGACGGTATTGACCACGCACAGGAACTTTTGGGCATAAAAGATCTTTTTGATATCAATACACAATACGCTCACCACCTTTTGCAGGCTTTAAAAGCAAAAGAGCTTTTTGTACGTGATACGGATTACGTAATAAAAGACGGCGAAGTAATGATTGTTGATGAATTCACGGGGCGTTTAATGGAAGGCCGCCGCTGGTCTGACGGACTTCATCAGGCAGTAGAGGCAAAAGAAGGTGTACAAATTCAAGATGAAACCCAAACTCTTGCAAGCATCACTTTCCAAAACCTTTTCAGATTGTATCCTAAACTTGCGGGTATGACAGGTACAGCAATGACTGAAGAAGCTGAATTCGGAAAGATTTATAACCTTGAGGTTACAACCATTCCAACCAATAAGCCCGATATAAGAATTAATTATCCTGATGTAATTTACAAAACAGAACGACAGAAATACCTGTCCGTAGTGGATGATATTATACAAATGCATGAAATAGGACGTCCGGTTCTGGTCGGTACAATAAGCATTGAAAAGTCCGAATATGTTTCAGCATTGTTGAAAAAACGCGGGATTAAACACAATGTTTTGAATGCAAAGCAGCATGAAAGAGAAGCTTATATTATTGCACAAGCAGGCAGAGTCGGTGCCGTTACCATTGCAACCAATATGGCAGGACGCGGAACCGATATTCTTTTGGGCGGTAATGCGGAATTTCTTGCAAAAGAGGCTCTGGACAAAAAAGGAATTACTCCTGATAATCCGAATTACGAAGAAGAAAAAGAAAAGGCACTTGCTGAGGCAAGAGCTTTAACTGAAGACGAACACCAAAAAGTAGTTAATGCCGGCGGACTTCACGTAATCGGTACAGAACGCCATGAATCGCGCCGTATTGATAACCAGTTGAGAGGTCGTGCAGCACGTCAGGGCGACCCGGGCTCCACAAGATTTTTCTTATCGCTTGAAGACAACCTGATGAGAATTTTCGGCGGTGATAAGATTACGTCATTGATGAACATGCTTAATGTTGACGAAACAATGGCAATTGAATCACCACTGATTACACGCCAAATTCAATCCGCTCAGAAAAAAGTCGAAACATACCACTTTGACATAAGAAAAAGCGTTCTTGAATATGACGACGTTATGAATATTCAACGTGAAAAATTCTACGCGCAGCGGAGAAAAGTTTTGCGCGGCAAAAACCTCAATGAAGATATCCAGTTCATGATAGAACGCGAAGTCGACAGAATTTTAAAAAGCTACATCGCGCCTGACATGCACGTTGAAGATTATATATATGAAGATCTTGTAAGAATGATTAAAGAACTTCACTCATATATTCCGCAATTATCTCACTTTGAGGTTTCGGATATTCAAAATATGAGATTTGAGCCTATGTACGAAAAGGTAAAAGATTTCGCACTGCAGGCATACAGGGATCACGAAACCGAGATTATCAAATTTTATAATGATGTAATTTCGCAATATGAACCGAATTACATTCCGCAAGAACCGTTTTCCGACAATAACGTTATGCGGGACTTGGAAAAAGATATCTTATTGCGTGTTGTAGATAACAAATGGATTGACCATCTGCACAACATTGACATGCTGCGTGACGGAATAGGCTTGCGCGCATATGGGCAAAAAGATCCGCTGATTGAATACAAACGCGAAGCTTACGATTTATTCAACAATATGATGTTTGAAATTCAAAAAGACACTGTACGGCACCTGTTCCGAACTAAATTCGGGGTGCAGATAATTAACAGACCTCCTGAAGGAAATTAATTTTTTAAATCCTTGACAAAATATGCAAAATCATATTTAATAAAAGAAAAAAGGAGGATAAAATCATGAAAACAAACACTACAAAAGCGGTTCAGATAGTCACCCCCCCCCGAGATTGGCTCTGGGCTTATGGTTTAAGGATTTTATTAAAAAAAGATCCCGCAATACCTACCGGCTACGCCGACGGATGCAGGCTCACACAACTCGTTCCTCGTTGGTTCGCTTTGCAAAATGCGGGATGACGTTAGTCTCATGTCATTGCGAGGGTGCTACGCACGTAGACATGCTCACAACATTGGATATATTTTCATGTCATTGCGAGGTACC
>CALVER010000073.1 GCA_944326625.1 Candidatus Gastranaerophilales bacterium
TTACGGTTGTAACAGACTTTTACGCTGACATAAAACGCGGAAACGACATTGTTAACGCGGAAATCGTTGCGGAATCCTTCACGGGGCAGAGACTCCAGCTTTCCAGAAGATTTTTTGTGCCGGTAATTTTCACGGGGAACAACTCAGCAAATTACCTGAAAAATTTGAAATTTCTCGCTGATGACCAGGATTACGTTGAATACAGAATTTTCAATTTCAAAAGGCATTTGCAGGAATTTGCGAACCTGAAAGAAATGCGTGAAAGGCCTGTCAAACTCTTTAAGCGCGTTTTGCAATGCACGGATTTAATTTATCCGCTTTTGGACGAACAAACAGCCGCGGACATAACGAAAACTATTGAAACGAATTTGAATAATCCGCAAATCAGGCTTTTAAATGACTGGTACACGGCGTTATTTAATCTTATGCAGATAACTTCAATGCCGAATATTTACAAAAAATCAGAAGCCGCGCACAAAGTTACGGAGCACTTAAACGCAATGAAACTCATTGTTCAAGACATGAAAACATCAAATTTATTCCAAACTTCCGATGTTACCCTGATTGAGAACACCACAAACACGCTGGCGCAAGGGCTTACGCAAATAAAATCCCCGCAGACGTTGCAAGATTACCACAAATTCGTAATTAAAACCTCAAAACCCGCTATGGAAACCGTTGACAGAATTATTTACAATTCAACAAACAGCACGGATAAAATTCCCGAATACATTGAAATGTTTAACGAAATAATGAAGTCCGCGGGATTTCACAGGATTGAGATGTGCTGGCTCGGCAAAAATCTCCTCGGGGTTGTGAAAGATGAATTTACCCTGCAAATTCCGGAAAAAGACTTAAAAATTATGGCAAAAGAAAATAAACTTCCTGACGCGGATTACAAATTCATTGACAAATCAGAGCTTTCCGGCCCGAAAGTCCGCTACGCCGTCTGGGTTCGCCATAATCCGACGCCTGATGAAGAACAAAACTGGCAGAAAATGAAAACAAAATTGCTTCAGGATAAGAAAAATTTCAAAATAAAAAGACGCTTTACCCTTCTAAAAGCCTTTTGAGCCCCAAAACACTGAAAAGATAACACAAGAAAATATACAAAATAATCTTGATTATGCCGCCGTAAATAAATTCCGTATCAAATAAAAGGCTTGCGGGCAAATATGCCGCCAAAGTAATCATAACCGACATCACAACCGTTTTTAAAATCGCAAAATAATTCACATAATCCAAATTCTTAAACCTGATCAAAAGATTCATCCCGAATAAAATCAGCACGGATAACAACATTGCAAGCCCCGCCCCCGCAAGGTGAAAATGGCCGATTAAAACAAAATTCAAATAAAGACAAATTAATCCCGCAAAAAGGCTTACGCCCATTTCAACGAATGTTTTGTTTTCCAGATGATATTTCATGTTAAAAAGCTTCATTAACTCGTGCACAAAAAGGCTTACGGCAAAAAATGACAGCAGTATAAACGCGCCCGGAAACTTATCCGCAAAAGCGATTTTGTTAATTTCCCGCGGGAAATAACAAAACAGCGCCGCAACAGGAATAAATAAAGCGCAATACAGCCGGATTGAATTTGTCAGATAAGGCTTGATTTTACGCTTGTTTTCGTATTTTTTTACCACAAAAGGAAAAATCGCAAAGGAAAATGTTGACAAAAGCGGAGTTAAAATGCTTGTCACGAAAAAATACGAAACACCCGCCGCTGCCGCGTCCGCAAAATATTGATTATACTGAAAAACAAATTTATTAATATTAAGAATTGCCCAGATGCTTGTGTTTGTAATAATCTGCGGCAGGGCATATTTCAGGCTCTCAGCCAGAATTTCAGTGTTAATTTTGTCCAAAAATTTGAGCCTCAAACCTATTTGCTTAAAAATAAATATATCAATCCCGAAAACAGCCGCCCCCATTGCCCACAAAGCCGCAAAAACATTCGGCAGAAAATCCGTAAACACCAAAAACAACCCCAGAAGCGACATCTGGTAAATTATTATGCTGAACGTATAAAGAAAAGGCCTGTTCAATACCCTCAGCATTTGATACAAAAACTGCCTTATGCCAACCGGAATTACGAGAAAAAGCGTCAGCAAAAGAACGGGCTTGCCGATAAAAAATCTCGCCTCAACAACCCCCGAAAACAATACATATCCCGCAAAAATTACCAGATACATTATAAGTGTAAGCCAAATAATATTTGAAAAAAATTCGTCAAGTTTTCCTGCCCCCTTGTATTTTTCGTAAAATCTTAACGCAGACTTTGCAATCCAGTCCGTTGAACACGTGCACACAAGGTTCAATACCCCTATTGCAAGATAAAAGACCCCCAGCTCTTTTTCACTCAAAATATGCGCCAGAACAGGCACAATAATAAGAGAATTCAATACAACCAGAAGTCTTGAGGGCAAATAACTCAAAAACGTCATCATGATTGCATTTAAGCTCTTATTTAACCTTACAGTAAGCATTAATAATCCATAACCCAATCGGCATTTATTATTCTGTTAAAACAGCCTGACCCGTAAGTATTGCCGGTACAGGTGCTCAAATTGTCGGTAGAACTAACCCTGTCGCCGATAAATCCGTCCATATAAATGTAAAATAAAAACAGATCACGACCTGCTATATTCGGCTGTTTCGGGCCGTTTATGTCTGTAAGAACACGCGCAACATGCTTTGTTGCCGCCGCCGGAGGTTCAATACAAATTGATGCGCCCGTTGATGTTCCGACACAATATGCGTTACCTTTTTTCGGCAAAGTAATGTCTTCGGCATTCAAATTTTTATAAGCTGCCGCAAAACACTCTCCCGGCTCGGTTTCACAATCCGTTGTAACTTTGAAATATTTTTTCAAAAACGCACCTGCCGTGTCCGTAACGTTTTCCGATGACTCCATATAAAGCGATGATTTAAAAATTGATGAGGCCCTTTCGTCAATCAGCATAAGCCTTACAGCGTTTGAAATCGCGGTATAAGTACTTTGTAAAGCAGCCACCTGAGATTTTGAAGTAAAATTATTGACCAGAACAGGTGTCATAATAGACGCAATAATCCCGACTATCACAAGTGCAATTAAAATTTCACCAAGAGTAAAGCCTTTTTTCATATATACACCCCTAGTAATCCATTTTCCAGCCGTTCTTTTCCAAAAGATATAAGCAGTCAAGACCGTATGTACTGCCGTTATTACAGTCATCCTGAATGTCCTCCAGCTCTTTACCGTCAGAATCCGATCCGACCATGCCGTTTTGGAAAAGACGCACCATAAACAAATCTCTTCCTGCTACATTCGGGCCTTCAGGGCCGTTAACATCAATAAAGAAGCCTGCATTTTCACCGGCTGTTACTTCCATAAGCTGAATAGCAGCCCCGCTAGGCAATAAAGCGTCATCTCCGTCCGCATCGACTGTAAACGGGCCTATTCCGGTTCCGTCAATCCCCGTGTAGCTTGACGCAAAACACGAACTGAAATTCTCATCATCACAATTCATTGAAGAATTCAAATATTCGCTGAAAAAGACCGACGGTGTATCCGCAAGCGAAGAATCACTTATATCGGTCACTCTTTCCGCTATCATAAGATTATTAACAGCATCATTTAACGACTTGATTGTAGCTTCAAGCTTAACTATATTGGATCTGTCAGACATATTCGTAACTAATGTCGGAATTGTCAAAGCTGCGACAACACCTATTATAGAAAGCGTTAACAGTACTTCCGAAAGTGTGAATGCAAATCTTTTCATAAAAATAATCCCCTTAAACTACAATCCTGAACACACTTTAACATATTTGCAGCCCTCTGTCAAACATGCAAACATTAAATTATGTAAAGCAAATTGTAAAATTTTACTTGACCCAAACCACGCCCCATGTTGTAAACTGGATAAGAGAGGGTAAGCATATGGGTAAAAAAATTTTAGTAGTATCATCAAGTCCGCGCAGAGGCGGAAATTCGGATTTATTATGTGATGAATTTGTAAAAGGCGCACAAGAAGCCGGCCACAATGTCGAAAAAATATTTCTTGCGGACAAACACATCAATTACTGCAAAGGCTGCGAAGTCTGCGATTCCACAAGCGAATGCATACAGCAGGACGATATGCAGGAAATTCTGGACAAAGTCGTGGACAGTGACGTAATAGTACTTGCGGCACCGATATATTTTTACACACCGTGCGCCCAGATGAAAACTTTCATCGACAGATGTGTTCCCCGATATCTGGACATAAAAAACAAAGAATTTTACTATATAATAACTGCCGCTGACACAATGCCCAAAAATATGGATCGTGCACTTTCAAGCTTCAGGGGATTTACGCTGGACTGTCTTGAAGGCACAAAAGAAAGCGGGATTCTCTACGGACTCGGCGTATGGCACAAGGGCGAAGTAAAAGGCTCCGCACTTTTGGCTGATGCCTATAACATGGGCAAAAATGCTTAACAAATAATTTCATGCTATAATTTTAACAGTATGAAAAAGATTTTAATTATACTGCTTTTAATTTTCACATGCCAGGTAATCACACCGGGGATTGAGGATGTAAAAAAGGTTAAAAAAGTATATCTTGATGAGGCAGTAACCGCTGCCGTAAAAAATAATATTGATTTAAAAGCCGCACAAATAGAAGTCGAGATTGCGAAAAACAACATAAAAACCGCGAACAAACTTCAAAACCCCTCTGTTGACGCGTTTTACTTTTTGGGGGCATCAGGAAGATCGGAGCCGCGGCAGGTAGGCTTAAGCGAGACCGTGGAAATTCTCAAACGCAGTGCACGCAAAAATCTTGCGGCGTCTAACCTTGCGCTTGTGGAAAAAAACGTCGGCTACACAAAATTTGACCTTATGATGGATGTCAGGGAAGCTTACATAAACCTTGTCGCGCAAAAATCAATTCTCGATACGCTTGAGCAGCAAAAAGAATTGCAGGAGGAACTTTTAGACATAGCACGCAATCGTGCGGAATTAAACGAAGTTCCGGAAATCGACGTTCTGCAGGCTGAAATTGCGCTTAACCAGCTGATTACGCAGGTAAATACGGCAAAAGTGAATGTAAATACGGCACTTACGGACTTCAATAAAATAATAAACGACCCTGACAAAGTTATCTATGACAGTAAGGACAAACTTTTCACGGAAGAAAACAACTTTGCGGAAATGCTTACCCCGCCGCCGACATACCGATTTCCCGAATTCAATATTATTATGGAAAAAGCGCTTGAAAACCGCTATGACATAAAAATTGCAAAACAGGAAATTGATATTGCGGAAAAAAATATGACAGTTGTGTCACGGCAAAGAATTCCGGACATCTCGCTATCAGGCGGATACGCCTACAAGCCGGGAGCCTATTCTGATACCGGTCACTTCAATAACGGAGCCTATGCAGGCGCAAGCCTTGTGAATATTCCGCTGTTTTACAACTACTCACCGGAAATTCAAAACGCGGCACTTAAAGTTCAACAGGCGGAATTAAAATATCAATCTGCGCAAAACAAAGCCATAAAAGACGTAAGCGCGGCTTACGAAAGATTTTTAACAGCAGGGGAAAACCTCAATTACTATGAGGAAAAAATTCTAAAGAGTTCGGAAAAAATGATTGACATGTCAATGGACAGCTACGAACACGGCAAATCCGATATTACGGCGTTAATCGTAATGAAACAGGCTTACAAATCCATAATCGTGGGCTATACTTATGCGCTGAGCGAATACTACAACAGCTGGACGGATTTTCTGCGCGAAACCAACGACGAGGATTTTGAACTTCCGGAAGATATTTAAACTCTTATTTGTAAAAAAATGTAAATAGTGATAAAAAAAACACGACAAATTTTAAATTTTTACGATTTTAATACTTTCAGGAGAATTAAGACATGCAAATACAAAAAATCGGATTTTATCGACCGTTTACCGCAAGAAAAAATAATGAATTAAATACATTTGCTAACGGAACAATAAAAGAGACATCTTACGGCAAATACGGAGAAATTAAGGAAGAAAAAACAATTCTTAACGGAAAAGTAATAAAAGATGAAATTTATCACTACGGGGCAGACGGCAAACTTCAAGGGCATACAAAAAAATATTATTATAACGGTAATGAATATACAGAAAAACTGTTTTTTGACGGTTCAAAATATACAAAAAAATTTTTCGTAAACGGAAAACCTACGGGAAATTCATATCCTGAACACATAAACCAGCCGGCAGCAATTTATCCGCGTGAAATTGATTATGACGAAGAAGAAAATATTTTAAACAAATAGATATACTATATAAGAGGGAACTTGCACTTTGAGAGGGCACAAGGACTTTAATTACAAAAAAATGGTGCCGCAACTCACTCTGCCGAACAGTAACTGGAATAAGACTATTCAAAATTTAAATCTTTAATATTTTTAATATCATCTTTACTGCCCCAATCATTTTTATATAAACCTTGCTTTACAAATTTATGAAAAGAGGAGTACTGCCAGTCTTTTACATTGTTAACAAGTTCGTGTTTTACAGGATTGTAATGAATGTAATTAATCTGATTATTTAATTCTTCTTCGTCTTTAATTGTATGTTCCCAGTAACGTCTCTGAAAAATTCCTTTTTCACGTTTATTTTTATATCCGATTTTTAAATCGTCGGTTGGGCATACTTGCCCAACATTTCTTGAAAAGTAATGTTTTACAGAAGATATTATTTTGGGATAATTATTTATATTTTCAGGATGCAAAATTAAATGAATGTGTTCAGGCATAATACAAATTGCAATAATTTCAAATTTATACAGTTTTTGGACATTTCTGAATGCAGTTCTTAATATTTCAATATTATCAATGAATACAGGCTTTCTTTCATAGGATGTTATTATAATGTGGACATATCCGTTTGGTACAAATACTCTG
Organism: Candidatus Gastranaerophilales bacterium; assembly: GCA_944326625.1. GTDB lineage: Bacteria > Cyanobacteriota > Vampirovibrionia > Gastranaerophilales > Gastranaerophilaceae > SIG32. The sequence goes on from CALVER010000073.1 coordinate 6,923, forward strand.
CGGTAATTCATAATTTGATTTTAACACAAAATTTGTTTTGTTGGGCAAGTATGCCCAACCGACAAACC
>CALVER010000074.1 GCA_944326625.1 Candidatus Gastranaerophilales bacterium
ATTGTTTTTATAATTTGAATTATGGATATAATAATTTCTTCAAACAACAATGAGCGGGTTTTTTCCGGCAAAAACGTTATTACTATTGGCACCAATGCGGGCTGCAATTTTCACTTGAATTTGGATTATGAGGTTTTGATTACAATTCAGTTTGATTTTTCTATTCAAAATTACATTATTCTGAATACTTTCGGCAATAAAAATGTTTTGTTCAGAAGTGAACCTTTAAGGTGTCTTGAACTTGGAAGCATCAACAGAATTGCCTTTAAAAATTCTAATGAAACCTTAAGTATTAAAGTTTTGCAAAAAATTCCGGCATGACACATAAAAAGTTACTTAAAAAAAGCCGGCATTTCTGCCGGCAGGTTTCACTTTTAAAGTAAAGAGGTGATGATTTAGATTTTTATAATTTGCTTCCGACTGCTTTATAAAGACCTATGTAATCTACTAAGCAATCGACTTTATTTTGTGCTACCAGTTTGTCCATTGTTAAAAGGTTTTCTTTAAACTGGATTAAATCAAGTTTTGAAATTGTTCCTTCATTGTATCTGTGGGTATTGTAACCGAAGTCGGCTTTTTCAAGTTTTGCCTGTTTTTCGGTTTCAGTCATTTTTTCGGTATCCATTTTTATGCTTACAAGTGAATCATTTACCTCCTGAATTGCTGTCAGGTTTGTTTTATAATAATTTTGCAAAATCCTTTCATATTCAGCTTTTCTTATTCGGAGGTTTGCAAATCTTGAACCGCCGGTAAAGAACGGATACATAATTGAACCGCCGAGCATTGCAAGCATTCCTTTTGTTGAGAAAATGCTGCCTAAATCATTTGCGTTAAATAATGCAAGTCCGGTTAAGCTAATTGACGGTAAAAATTCTTTTTTTGCAACGCGGACGTCAATTCCTGCTTTTTCTACCATTTTTTCGGCTTTCATATAATCAGGACGTTGAATTATTACATCTGACGATATTTCAGCCGGAATTACTCCTGTAAAATCAAGGTCATCAAGGTATGTCCGCTGTAGGGTATCAGCGTTTTCAGGACTTTCGCCAATTAAAACGCATAATTGATGAAGCATTGTTTCACGTTGTTTTTTTAAGTCAATAAGATTTGTATTGCCGCTTACGTAAGATTTGTTTGCCCTGACAGTATCAGCTGTTGAGGCAAGTCCTTCGCTGTGGCTCAAAACCATTAAATCGTATATTTCTTTTCTGTCTTTTACGATTTCTTCCTGTATTTCAATAATTTTGTCCAGCATGACTATGTTCAAATAAGTTGTGCCGACCGCTGATGCAACTGAAATATAGGCACTTCTTTCATCAAGCTGTGAACCTTCCCATAATTTTTTGGAGGCTTTGGTTTTATCTCTGTTTTTTAAGAACAAATCTATTTCATAGTTTGCAATTGCCGGAACCGCATACATTCCTGTTGTGTTGGTGGCGCCGGGCATTTTCAATAAATTCGGCGCAAATCCTGCGGTAACTGTCGGTAATTCGTTCGCGAATTGTGCTCTTGTCTGCTGGTAATATTCTTCAACCGCAAGAGTTGCCATTTTTAAATCATAGTTGTTTTCAATTGCTCTTCTTATATAACTGTTTAAATTTTCATCGTTGAAATTTTTCCACCAGTCCATATTTACATAAGCGTATTTGTAATCGTTGTTAACTTTTTTATTTTTTTTCGCCATGCTTTTGAATTCTTTTGGGGTTGCAGTTGATTTTTTTACATCTTCAATTGCAAAAATCGGGGCTGCATTCATTATTAATATTCCTGCTATAAGTGTTGCTGCTATTGCCTTTTTCAATTTCTCTTCCTCATATAAAATTTTTACTTGCATTTTTTATAATGATATGTTAGCATAATATTGTTGTAAATGCAACATATTTTTTTTACAACATAATGTTAAGATTTGAAAAGGAAGTTGAATGTACAAAAAACTCAAACATTATACCGATACTTTGAATTATGAACTTGAAAAAACCGCAAAAGTCATGAAAATTCTCGGTATGCAGGTTATGGAAAAACTTAATATAAGTTTGTTATTGGATGAATATGTTGCGCTTGATATAATATCTTGTCATCAGGGAATTTGTCAGAGAGATCTTGCAAAACTTATTATAAAAGACAGGGCAAATACAGGCAGAATTTTAAATTCCCTTGAAGAAAAGGGCTTAATTACCCGTTTTGTTGATACGAAAAATAACAGACTTGTCAGAAAAATGGCAATAACTGAATCAGGTTATAAAATGTTAAAAAATATTAACAAAAAAATAGAAAGTTATATATCAGAAACCAAAAAAGTTGTTTCTGAAGAAGAACTTGACGGATTGTATAATTCGTTAAAAAAAGTTAGAGAAAGATTTGAAGAGCTGATAGAATTGAAAATATAAGAGGTCAAAATGGAAGAAAAGGAAATTCAAACAGAGGAAAAACAAGAACAACCAAAAGAAAATAAAATGTTTAAAAAGCCGGTTATAATTGCGATTGCAATAGTCGGTCTGGCATTACTGGCATATTTTATAGTAGATGTATTAACATATCAATCAACCGACGATGCCTATGTTGAAACAACAACCGTATCTGTCGCGCCAAAGGTTAGCGGTCAGATTGTTGAAGTTTTAATAAAAGATAACCAGAGAGTCAATGAAGGCGACCTGGTTGCAAGAATTGATGATACGGATTATAAAATTAAAGTTGATCAGATGACGGCTCAGTATGAAAGAGCGTTATTAAACCAGCAGAATGCAAAAGCAAATCTTAATGCGGCAAATACAAATATTGAAGTTGCAAAAAAAGATTTGGAAAGATATAAAAATTTGTATGAAGCAGGTGCGGTTTCAAAACAGACACTTGATGCTGCACAGGCAAAATATGACAGTTCAAGAGCTCAACAGGTAACGGCAGAGCAGTCAATATTTTCCGATAATGACAGCAAAGTTGCCGACGCTGATTTGAAAGTTTTGAAAGCTCAAAAAGATCAGGCAGAAGTTAACCTTTCATATACAAACATTTATGCTCCGCAGTCAGGAACGGTTGCATCAAGAAGGGTTGAAAAAGGTATGTATGTTCAAGTCGGAACGCCTTTATTCACAATCGTGCCTGATAACATCTGGGTTGTTGCAAATTATAAAGAAAATCAGCTTCGCCATATGAAACCGGGTCAGCCTGTTGATATCAAGGTAGATACCTATCCGAATAAAGTATTTAAAGGGAAAGTTGACAGTATTCAGAGAAGTTCGGGCGCAAAAGCAAGTTTATTCCCGCCTGAAAACGCCGTAGGTTCATTCGTTAAGATTGTTCAAAGGGTGCCTGTAAAAATTATATTTACGGAAGAAATTGACCCTGAACAGTACAACGTAGTTCCCGGAATGTCAGTTGTTCCCAAGGTAAAAATAAGATAAGAGAGTTTACAAAGCCGGCATTGCCGGCTTTTAAGGGGAGAAAATGTCCGAAGCAGTCACTCAAGATACTGAATGGAAACCATCGCGAAGCCCGTGGTTTATAATAATGCCGGTTATTCTTGCAACATTTATGTATGCACTGGATGAAACCGTTGCAAACGTTGCCCTGCCGCATATTGCAGGAAGTTATTCCGTCAGCAATCAGGAATCTATCTGGGTTTTGACAAGTTACCTGATGGCAAGCAGTATTGTTATTCCTATGGTAGATTTTTTCTGTAAATTTTTAGGAAGAAAAAATTTCTTTATGATAGGAGTGTTTATTTTTACACTTGCGTCATTTTTGTGCGGGGTTTCAAATTCAATTGGAATGATAGTAATAGCCCGTGCATTGCAGGGGATTGGCGGCGGATGTTTAATGCCTATGGCGCAGGCAATTACAATGGAGAGTTTTACGGGTGAGGCGAGAAACAAAGCTATGTCCGTATTCGGTTTGGTTGTAGTTGTGGCGCCGATTTTGGGACCTGTTATGGGCGGATGGATTACGGAAAACTGGTCTTGGCCGTATATCTTTTTTATAAACGTGCCATTTGGTTTTTTGTGTATTGCGTTGGCAAAAAAATATCTTGAGGATCCTCCGTATGCCAGACGTCAAAAAAATACACATCTTGATAAGTTCGGGTTTTTGTGGCTTTGTGTATGGCTGATACCATTGCAGATTGTGTTTGATAAAGGTAATGACGCGGATTGGTTTAATGCGCCGTGGGTCTGCTGGTTCTCGGCTGTTGCGTTAATCGGTGCGGTTTTATTCTTTGTTTCACAGGTTAAAGGCAAAAAGCCTATGATAAAACTTGATGTGCTTCGTGACGGAAATTATCTTTGCGGAACAATAATGCTTATTTTGTTGAACGCGGTTTTACTGGCATCACTTGCAATATTACCGCAGATGCTTCAAAATATGCTCGGGTATGACGCATTTACAAGCGGCGTTGCCGTTATGCCGAGAGGTGTCGGCGCATTAACTGCATTGATTATTTTCGGATGTCTGGGCGGAAAATTTACGTATAGAACTTACGGGCTTGTCGGTCTTTTTTGTTTAGGTGTCGGCGGCTGGATGCTCGGCGGATTAAACCTTCAAATAAGCATGTTGAATATTGTTATCCCGAATATTGTATTCGGATTCGGGCTGGTATTCACTATGATGCCGATTACGACGTTATCCTGTATTACGTTAAGAAATGAACAGATGACAAATGCGTCAGGGCTTCAAAATTTGTTAAAAACAATCGGCGGTGCAATCGGTACATCGCTTGTTGCAACTATGATTTCAAGATTTTCACAAGTTCATCATAACGGTCTTGTAAAATCGTTAATAGATACAAATTCTGTTTTTATCGAAAGATTAAACAGTTATGCGGGGTCGTTCATTTCTATGGCAGGTGACAGTATGAATGCAACATATATGGCAGGCAAAATGCTTTATAATCAGCTGATTCAGCAGTCAACTCTTTGTGCTTATATGACAACATTTAAAATCTTTGCTATTGCATGTTTTATTTTAATTCCGTTTATGTTTATATTAAAAAGTGAAAAACATGCAGCCGTGAAGGTAGAAAATAATGTCGACTGATGCAATAGAAGAAGAAAATCAATATTATCCCAAAAACCCGTGGCTTACGGCATCGGCTGTATTGCTTGCGGTATTTATATTTGTTCTGGACGGAACAATTGCAAACGTAGCATTACCGCATATGGCTGGAAGTTTTTCAGTTACGCGTGACGAATCCATCTGGATTTTAACAAGTTATTTGATTGCAAGCGGTATTGTAATTCCTGCGGTTGATTGGTTCAGCAAGGTTTTCGGGCGGAAGAACTTTTTTATAATAAGTATTTTGTTATTTACTGTAGCGTCATTGTTGTGCGGACTTGCGAATTCATTATTGACAATGGTTCTGGCAAGAGTTTTGCAAGGGTTTGGCGGCGGCGGTATTGTACCGATTTCGCAGGCGATAATGCTTGAAAGTTTTCCGAAAAGAGAACGTCCGAAAGCAATGGCGGTTTTCGGCATGGGAATAATTATCGCGCCGATTATAGGACCTGTATTGGGCGGATGGATTACCGATAACTGGACGTGGCCGTGGATTTATTTTATAAATGTGCCTTTTGGTTGTATTGCAGCACTAATGTGTAAAAAAATTCTTGTCGACCCTCCGTATGCCAAGCGTCAAAAAGGTGTAAAAATTGATGCTCTCGGTTTTTTCCTTCTGGTTGTTTGGATTACTTGTTTGCAGATAGTTTTGGACAAAGGTAATAACGCGGACTGGTTTAATGCAACGTGGGTGTGCTGGATGTTTACGGTTTCATGCGTTGCGGGAATTTCGTTTTTTATATCTCAGATTTACCGCAAAGATACACTTATTGATTTGAGTGTGTTTAAGGATATGAATTTTCTTGCAGGAACTGCAATGCAGGTTGTAATTCAAGCGGTTTTGTATGCGTCTATTGCGATTTTGCCTCAATTTTTGCAAAGTATGATGGGTTATACTGCATTTTTAAGCGGATATTCCATGATGCCGAGGGGTTTGGGAAGTTTACTATCCATGGTAATTGTCGCAAATATTTCCAACAAAATTAGTAACCGGTTAATGGTTGTAATCGGGTTATCTTTGATTGGTACCGGCGGTCTTGTTTTGGGATTTTTGAATTTACAGATTGCAAGCATAAATATTATGATACCTAACTTTTTAATGGGTATGGGTATGGGGTTGGCAATGATTCCGATTATAAACCTGTCTGTTGATACATTGAGAAATGATCAGATGACAAATGCATCCGGTATTCAAAATTTGTTAAAAACAATCGGCGGTGCAATCGGTACATCGCTTGTTGCAACCATGCTTTCAAGATTTGCGCAAATGCATCAGTATATGATGGTCGGGAAATTATCCGAATTAAACGGTGTTTATATGGAAAGACTTCAAAGTACCGCAGCAGCTTTATCTCAATATACTGAGCTTTCCGTTGCAAATTATATGGCACAGACAACTTTGTATAAACAATTGATTCAGCAGTCAACACTTTGGGCATTTATTGATTCTTTCAGAATTTTCGGGCTCTTATGCTTTATAATTATTCCTCTGTTGTTGTTTATTAAATCAAATAAATCTTTATACGACAGAAATAATAAGTAAAAGATATTTATTGCCAAAATAAAAATAATTTGATATAATAAAAACATAAAAAGAAGGAGAAAAGCTTATGGAAAATGAAAGAATTTTGCAAAACGGGGGGGGGCGTCTCTCCTAGCTAGATTTAACAAGGGTTTTGGCGGTATTGTTTGGAAAAAGTTACTAAGATACTATGGCACTAAGGCACTAAGAAGGAAGATTTGTAACAGGAATGTCGACCAACATAGTTGCGGTCGAAGTGAGCCTGTCATCCTGAAGTGCCTGAGGCACGACAACACACTGAACATTGGTGCGCCTTGTCATGTCATCCTGAACTTGTTTCAGGATCTAATTAAAAAAAGATCCCGCAATAAATGCGGGATGACGGAAT
>CALVER010000075.1 GCA_944326625.1 Candidatus Gastranaerophilales bacterium
ATGTCGGAACCCGTTGACAAATCCATTAAAACATCCGCGCCGGTTGCCTCAATTATTCTGACTTTTTCAAGCTCCTGTTCAACATTTGAACGTTCCATTGAAGTTCCTATATTGGCGTTAATTTTAACGGTCATCCCCTCGCCCACTGCTGTCGGAATTACGTTTTCGCGGCGGTTGTTTTTCAATATTACAACTCGTCCCTGAGCAACTTTTTCGCGAACAAATTCAGGGGTTACACCTTCTTTTAACGCGATATATTTCATTTCTTCGGTAATATTGCCTTTTTTTGCTTCAATAATTTGTGTTGTCATAGTTTCTCTCTCCTGTTGTTTTTTATTATAACATCAATAAAATTAAGATTTGTAACAAAAATTACAAGGTCTGAAATCAGCTCTAATGCAAAAACTTTATTTATATACAAGAGATATAAGAGAGGAGCATTTAATATGTTAGCGATTACGCAAGGTTTAAACAGAGCGTCATTAAACTCAATGGAACGATTGACGTTTGATGAGTATGACAAAGACGGTGACGGTGTTATAAGTTTTTCCGAATATAACAATTACGTCGCATTATCAGGCATCAATAAGGTTGGAAACAATAAAAAGGCTGAAAATAAAGGATTTGATGTGGAACAATTCGATCCGCAGGGCAGTATTAATTTTGAGAGCAACGGAGGTTTTAACGCTAAAAAATTAAACATTCTTGCATAATTTTTTAAATTATGTAAAAAATTGAATATTTTATTAAAGTTTTTAAATACACATTCCGTAAGTATTCATGTAAGAAGATTATACGGGGTGTGTATTTTTATGAACGAAGATTTTAAAAAAGAGGATGTAATTGTTGAATTAAAAACATTGATTGACACGGCAGAAGAATTCAAGTCTGAAATTGACGCGTATTGCGAATTTATGAAAGGTGTATTTTTGAATACATCAGGTATAAATTAGTCCGATGTGGAATGTTTGCGAGATATTTTTTTCATAAATTGTATTTATGAAAATTGTAATACTCGGCGGGGTTGCTGCCGGCGCAAAAGCAGCAGCCAAAGCGCGCAGACTTTTGCCTGATGCGGAAATAGATTTATACACGGATGATACGCACGTTTCATATTCGGCGTGCGGTCTGCCTTACTATATTCAAGGTAATTTTACCGACTATAAAACGCTACTTGTACGTTCGCCCGAAGAATTTGAGCAGCAAAACATTCATATACATTTAAGGTCGCGTGCTATTAAAATTTTGCCCGAAGCTAATCAGGTTCTGATACAGGATTTGTCGGAAAACAGGGCATATTTGGCGGAATACGACAGGCTGGTTATTGCAACAGGCGCAAGACCTGTTATGCCGCCCATAGATAATATTAATTTGAAAAACGTATTTACTGTCCGCCGTATTGAGGACGGTATTAAAATCCGTGAAAAAGCCCTGAAGTCGAAGCATGCAACAATTATCGGAAGCGGTTACATCGGAATGGAGCTTCTCGAAGCCTTTGTTGAATTGGGGCTTAAGGTTACTGTTGTTGAATTTGCGCCGTATATTCTGCCTGTTTTTGATAACGATATTTCAAAGCTTATTCAACAGCAATTGACCGGTATTGCTGACGGTAGATTTGAAATTTTGACGTCAGAACTTGTAACTGAACTTTTTTCAAATGATGCGGGTGAGGTTACAGGCTTTAAAACAGGCTCAGGCAAAGAATTTAACACTGATATGGTTGTAATTTGCACCGGCGTAAAGCCTAACATAGAATTTGCAACGGAAGCAGGCATTGCAATCGGCGAAACCGGCGCCATCAAGGTTAATAAACACATGTTAACCAATATTTGGAATATCTACGCCTGCGGCGATTGCGCAGAAAAAACACTTCTAATAGACGGTTCAAAAGTCTGGATACCGCTCGGCTCCACCGCAAACAAGGAGGGCAGGGCAGCTGCTGTTAACCTTGCCGGCGGCGACGAAGATTTTGAAGGCGTTCTCGGATCTGCCGTTGTAAGATGCCTTTCGCTTACCATGTCAATGACGGGCTATACAGAGAAAAAAGCTTTACAGGCAGGTTTTCAGCCCGTATCGGTCAGCGTTACCAAATATGACAGGATCGGCTATATGCCTGATGTGAATAATATTACTTTAAAATTAATTGCAGATAAAACGACAGGGCTTTTGTTAGGCGGACAGGCAATAGGCGCCGGCGATGCGGATAAAAGAATTAATGCCTTGACAGGTGCTTTAATCGGCAGACTCACGGTTGAAGAATTTACAAAAAACGACCTGACATACGCTCCTCCGTTTTCACCGACTATAGATCCGCTTTTAAACGCTGCGCAGCTTCTTCTTGAAAAAATCAGGAAAGATTAGATTTGATATATTTGCTGACGGCTTCGCCCATTGAAAAACAGCTTGCCTGCACCCTTAACGCTCCCTGTGCCATATAATCCGCAGACAAACACCTGCCAGCCACAAATAAATTATCAATATCAGCTGACATTAAGCTCTCTATAGGAAGCTCATAATCCTGCACCATATCAAGCGTGGAGCTGTCTTTTTTATCCGAATGAACGTCAACGGGATAATTCGACACAACAACAGGATGTTCAAATTTTCTGCCGGATTTTAAATCATCAATTGTATAAACGTATTTCCCCTTAATCCGCCTTGAAACCCTTATCCCGAGCATATCCGCAATGTTTGATATATATGCGTTTTCAAACCCCGGAAAATATATTCTGCAAAATTCCGCCAGCCTGAATATGTTCTTTCTCGCTAACTGCAAGGCTTTTGACATATTTGCAACGTCCAGAGTCTTTGTGTAATCTATAATTCGCGGGCAATTAAACGCAATTGTAGAGCGCATTCCGGCTACCGTAAATATTTGAAAATAGTTCCTGTCATGGTCTTTCAGAATACCTTTTGCTACGGCGTCCTCAAACAGCGGACTTAGCGCCCATGTTTTGTCTTTATCCCACGTATAAGCGGTTGATAGGTGTATAAAACCGTTTATATCCTCTACAGTCGTAACGTTTCTGTCTGTATCATACTCCTTTAACCACTCTGCAAAAAGCGGAACGTCCACTCCACCCATCATAAACCGCAAACTTACAGGCTGATTTTCATTTTCTCCGTCTAAAAATTCGCAGCCGCAAAGTTTTCCGATTTCACAATTTCCTGTTGCATCAATTATATACTTCGCGTCGATAGATACCGATAATGTTTTATTGTCCTGTTCTATCGTTTCGTTATATACTGATAACATTTCTTTCGAGATGATTATAGACTTAATCTTACGACCGTCAAGCTTTACATCACGTATATGGGTATCAAAATACACTTCCACACCGGCTTTTGCCATAAGTGTATCAAGAGCAATTTTTGTAAGTTCCGGATTAAACCAGCCCGGATTATTTAGATATGTTGCCTGCCCGCCAATTGAGTGCAATTCAGCGATTAAATCATTGTAAAAATCCGTATTAATTTGGTGTTCGCCGGATTTCATTGCCGGAACAACAAGCGCAGATGTAATTGTGCCGCCAAGATGTATGTTTTTTTCAATCAATAAAGTCTTTAGCCCTAGCCTGCCTGCCGTATAAGCCGCTGCGCAACCGGCTGTTCCCCCGCCAATAACGATTACATCGTATTTCATTTTGCACCTCTGAATGTTTTTATAAACTTGGAACTCGACATCAGGCGGCTTTGTGCAACCTCTTTTTCATGAGCCGCGATTATAGCCCCGTTATCAAGCGATAATTTTTCGTCCCTGTAAACAATACCCGCTTTTGTTTTTATAAGCCCTAAATCGTATTCTGAGAGTCCGTTTTTTATAAGCTCCAATTTTTTAGCGGCTATTGTACCCATAAACTTGTCCTGCTCTTTATTATAAATTTTCCCTGTCCAAAATCCTGCTTGAATAAATGCGTTTCTGACAGCGGCCGAATTTGAATACGTTAAAATTAATCCGTCATCATCAAGATGCTTGTGAAGCTCTTTAAAAAAGTCAACCGTCCAAAGGCACGGACACTTTGCAGGGGTAAAAGCATCCAAAAATATGTAATTATACAAATTTTTATCGCTCAAGATAAAATCTCTTGCATCCCCTATTTTAACGTCTAAATTAAAATCGTTTATTTTCAGGTATTTAGCAGCCTTTTTATAGCTGGTTGATAGATACCTATAATATATATTATGTAAGAAGGCACTTAAGCGCCGCCAAGGGGTAAATATATACCCCCTGTTCTTATAAAACGCGTATAAACGGCAAATATACGGGTCTAAATATTTGCGATATTTTTTTGAGGTGATTATTGAATTGAATTCCTCATCTTCAAAAATTTCAGGATGATTTTTTATTATTTTTTTCAAAAAAATTATATTTATAAATTTATTTAATTTATACTTTGATTTTGTGTGCTTTGATAAAAGTTTGGAAATTTTTTCGTGCTTAAAATTTATCCTGTTGTGAAATAAATTTTTATTTTCACTCCTTATGAACGGTGATAAATATATTAAATTTTTATCCGTATCAATTCCTGTTACGGAAATTTTGCAAAATTTGTTATCGGTACCTATCGTGTCGATAGTAGTATTTAAGGCGGACAATTTTTTGTCAAAATTTTCGAAAAAATAATTTAAAAAAGATTTTGAATTATAACCGATTCCAAAACAAATATCCAAAATTTTTATTTCGTTATGATTTTTTAAAAACGCATCTAAATTAGCAGGCAGGATGAATTTTTCGTAAGCCTCGGATAAAGCGCCGTATGTAGAATGATAGATATCATCGTCTTTCGGACTAAAGAGTCCCACGGAGCCGTCGTTTGTAAAATATGGGTATAATTCGTACATAATGCAATTATAGCTTTATTTTCAAATAGTTCAAATATGTTAAAAATCTTATTATTAGCATTTTTTTATGTTTTTGGTATAATAATTATAAGAGGAAAATATGAAAATAAGCGTAAAAGTGCCGGCTACAGCGGCAAATATAGGTCCCGGCTTTGATTGTCTGGGATTGGCACTGCCGATATATAACACAATTACAATAGAGGAAACGGTTTTGCCCGGTACGGGGGTTCAAATTAACGTTATATCCGAAGATGCGGCGGTCGATGAACTGTCAATCGAACATCTTGCTCTGGACGAAAACAGCCTTGTGTATAAAGCAGTAGAGCTTTTGTATAACTCTATAGGGCAGTCGCCGAGCGAATTAAAGATAACAATACATTCAAACATCCCGATTGCACGCGGTTTAGGCAGCAGTGCCTCAGTAATTGTCGGCGGTCTGCTTGCTGCAAACGAACTTTTAGGCAAGCCTGCGGACGAAGCAGCGCTTTTGTCAATTGCAACAGAGGTCGAAGGGCATCCTGATAACATTACTCCCGCTATTGTCGGCGGTCTGGTTATTTCATCTCAGGAAGATGACTGCACAATCGTTTACCGCAAACTCAACTGGCCTGAAGAGTGGTCAATAACGGTTTGTATACCTGATTATGAGTTGTCAACCGACATTTCGCGTTCTGTTCTGCCAAAAGAAGTTCCGATGAAGGATGCAGTATTCAATGCAAAACGCATGGCAATGTTTGTTGATGCAATTAATACAAAAGACGCGGAATTAATGAAATTGGCGCTGCAGGACAGACTTCACCAGCCGTACAGAATGAAGCTTGTGCCGGGGCTTGAAAAGATTATGGAAAACTTAAGGCATGAAGAAAACGTTCTCGGGTGTGTTTTAAGCGGTGCAGGCCCGTCAATTCTTATTATTTCGCAGAAAAACAACCTTGATAAAATTCATTCAATAGTAAAAGATACCTGGGCTGACTTGAACGTAAAAGCTATTATAAAAACTCTTCAAATCGAACAAAACGGCGCACAGGTCGTCAATAACGAAGATTAAACTTTCAGGGCATAAATTATTCCGCAAAATAGTGCATAATTTGTTTATGCATGTAAGTATTTCGTCCAAATGTGTCGGCTGCGGGGCGTGTTCCGCAATTAACCCTGAAGTTTTTGAAATCGCAAGCAATTTTGCGGTTGTAAACCCGTATTACGTGTCAGGAAACGAAGAAAGCTGCATTGATGCGGCAATAGAATGCCCTGTTAAGGCAATTTATATAAGGGAATAAGTGTTATATAAAAATTGATCTTGAATCATTACGCTCAGATTAATAAAAGATACAACTTATTTACTTATTCCCTTATTTACTTATTACCTTAGTATTACCCTTGCCCTGTGTAGTTCGGGACTAAAGATTTAGCGCCTGCTTTTTCCATTTCTTTGCAAGCTTCGTAATCCTGTTGTGCTAACTGAATTTGAGTTTCCAGTGAATCTTTTTCAAGCTGCAATTCTTCTTCAGTGTCTTTCAACGGTTGTAATTGAAGTTCTTTATAAGCTTCAAAATTATTTTCAATCATTGAATTCTGTTGCATTAATGAAGACTGCATAGCTTGTTGTTGATACTGGAATTGAGTTGTCATTTGTTGAGTTATACTTGACAAGTAGCTTGCTTGTTCTGATGATAATTTTGCATAATCAATTCCACCATTTGCAATAGGTAAGCTATCACCAAATTGTGTTTTTAAAGCACCAAATATAGAAGCCTGCAAACCGCCTGACATACCCATCATCATATTAGATATGTAACTTTGGTTCATGTATTTAAGATTTTTTTCCTGCTGGTTCAGGGTGCGTTCCATATTTTCGATATCACGAGTAGCGCGTCTCAATTGTGATTGAACGCTCATCATACGGGCCTGGAGTTGTCGAACTCTCTTGCCGGCCATTAATTTTCCGTATGCGCCTAATAAGAAACCCATGTTTCGTCCTCGTGTTTATCCTCGTTAAATATATAAAGTATATATATCATGTAATATTGCCGTATTTGAGGTGTTTTGTTACAAAAGTTAACA
>CALVER010000076.1 GCA_944326625.1 Candidatus Gastranaerophilales bacterium
ACATACCTATAATAGTTTTTATGTATTATTCATCAATATAAATTCTCAGGTAATTCCAGTAACTTCTGAAAACTTTTTTGACGTAATTTTTTGTTTCAGGGTAGGGAATTTGTTCAACGAATTCATCAGTATCGCCGTAGCTGAGATTTTTCTTCCAGCGGCCGATTGAACCTATTCCGCCGTTATATGCCGCAATAGCCGAAATATCAAGGTTATTCAGCATGCTTCTTAATTGTGCATAATATGAATTTCCGATTTTTATATTTAATTCGGGCTTGTACAAATCATTTTCACTCGTCATGCCGTATCCGTAATGAGCGCTTATTTCTTTTGCAGTTGCCGGCATTAACTGCATTAAGCCTCTTGCCCCGACGGAACTTTTGGCATCCGGATTAAAATAACTTTCTTCTCTCACAAGTGCAAGCATCAACGGCGCATCGTTACCGACAGAATGAGCATATTTTTGAATTTCATCATAATAATCTACCGGATACACCAATCGCCAGCGAAGATCCGTCCTTTCCGGTTTGGGATAAATCTTATCCATGGCGTCGCGAGCAATAAGCATGGAATGCGAGTAATCGCCTTTTTGATAATATATCCAACTTTTTACAAAATCATCTTCCGTAATTTCCATCATCATATCGTAATCTTTTAATTCCGCAAGTTTAAAAATTACGTCATTCTTTGATATATTTGAATAAGGATATTCAACCGGCTGTTCTTTTATATAGGCATTTAATATTGAAGTTTTAATATGCTTCATAGCTAAATACGCTCTGTATGCGTAATAGGTATCAGGATAATTGGCTATGGTATTTTTGTAATAGAACATGTATTCATCATAATTATTTTGTTTTTCGGCGATTTTTCCCAGCCAAAACATAACCATTGGTGTGTTGCTGTCATTTTCAAATTTGTTTAAAAAATCCTTGCCGATTTTTGCCGCATTTTCAAAATCTCTTGCCTTAATGCGATCAAAAAATAAGTTTACAGTGGCAGCTGATGCATAATTGCCTTTAGGGTAATTCAAATAAAGCTGCCTATAGCATCCTGTTTGGTAATCAGCAGGTGCGGCTTCGCATTTTAAATTCCAAATATAATCCTTGCCTTTTGGTGAGGATAGATTATACAATAAATCAATATCATTTTTTTTGGAATTCGACATTTTTAAAAATGTATCAACAGCGTCATGGATATCCGCTTCGTCAACATAAGACGTATAATTTTGCAAACCGTATTGCGTAAGATGTTTTGCGCGGGTATAATTTTTCAACGCATAAGAATTTTTGACATCCAGTGTCCAGCTTTCTTTTAAATCCGTATTTGCCAGTAATTTTTTTGCGTTTTCATAATCCCCGAAAAGATAGTAACTCTTCGCCATTAATAAATAATCATCTTTTGCAATTTCCTTATCCAGTGTAAGCCAATTTTCAGCGGCATTCAATGCCAGACGTCCCTGAGGTGCTCTTTCAAGATAATGTCTGAACGACATTTCTATATCATCTTTTGCCGACATCGGAAAAATTCTGCTGTTTTTATATTTGTTTAATAATATTAATCCCAAATAATATTCTGATGCAATTGCATAATCCGTGTTCGGATGCTCTTTAATTATCTGTTCAAAATAATGTTTTGCCTGATTGGGTTCATTTTCAATAAGCATTTGTGCCGCGGAATATTTTGCCTTAAGACTTAATTTGTTTTTTGTATAATTATTAAAAAGCAGCTGATACTGCTTCATTTCAGACTTTTTATCGCCAAGTTCTTTTGCGCATAGTGCTTGATGATAAATTGCAAAGGGTTTAAGATTTGACAAAAAGCTTACACGGGAAAACAAATAATAAGAATTTTGGTAATCCTTGTTAGCATAATCCTTCATGGCACTGCTATATATCTGCATTGTTTTCTCCGCCGGCTGATAAACATAAGCGAACAAAAAACCTGCTATAAAACACACCCCGACGATTATTGAAAAAATAATAATCTTAACTTTATTGTTCATTTCAGTCATTATAATAAAAGTTTAGCAAAAACCATTCACGTTTGCAAATTATCCTTTAATCATCTGCTGTAAGACAGAATGATTATTGGTAAAATTAATCGGTAAATCATTTTTAGGCAATTGAAGTGTTTCGACCTTGTCATTATTTTTTACATGATATGACTCAATTGAACGTTTTCCGGTCAATCTTCTCATAAAGTCGTAATAACCTTTGACAAAACCTGTTGCTTCATTTTGTTTCTTTTCAATAGCTTCAAGTTCATCTCTTGTGTGTGCACTGACCGGCATACCGACTGACTTTCTTGTAAGAATTTCGCCCAGAGTCGTGTCTACAAGAGTAACCCAGCTCATGCCGGCAAGCGAACCGTTATACTGGCTTCTGAATGTTGAATTAAATAAGTCAATTAAAAGCGTTTGATAGAACAATCTTGAACCTTCCTGTACAAAACGTTCTTTGAATTTGGTTTCAGCACCTTCTTTGTCATTACCGTTGGATTTCAACATTACCATGTTGTAGTTATCAGTCATCAAGAACCATATCGTTGCAGCGGATGCAGCGGTTTTCGCGAGATTTGAAAGCTCGGCGTTAGAAAGATTTGACATTGTTGTTACGTTGAAGGCTTTCAAGATATTGTCATTTACATAAGATTGGAATTTTTTAGGCGTCATGCCTTTTTTAACGGCTTCTTTGCCGATATTTTCAATTGTTTTTGCGAGAATTTCAACATCTTTTTTAGATAATTCTTTAGCAAGCTGTTCAGCGGTTTTTGCCGCAGCTTTGTGTTTCGGCATAACTAAATTTACAGCCTTATTAACCAATCTGTAAGGTAAAGTCACCGTATTAAACGCGAATTTAAAAGGTGCTATTACAAAATTAACAGCCGGTTTTACATATCTTTTATTTTTGGAGCCAAGATGAATTATACCTTTTGAATCCGTTACAGTAGCCGCAATATTTTGGTATTTTGAGGCCAAATCTTTATATCCGTTTTCGTTAAGAACATTTATAATTTTGTCAAAATTGTCTTTAGTAATGGTATGATCAGGAATTACGGTCAATTTTTTATATAATTTTTGGAACGGTTCCTGAACGATTTTAAACATATCGTCAACAGGTTTAAGCTTTCTTAAACCTTTAATTCCAAATCCTGCCGCAATAACAACAGCCGAAGCTTTCATTAATGTATCAAAAGATAATAACGGCTTTTGCTGTCCTTTTTCGGATTTTTTCTCAAATTCCGGATTTGCCTTGAAAGCTGTGTCAGGTTTTATTTCTTTTTCGGGCGCATTATTTTTTTCATTTTCCGCGCGGGCTTCTTCCGGAGTTAAACGTTTTATATGTTTTCCGTTTGCAATACGCGAAAATGCTTCCGTAAACAATACCGTCGCCCCTGTCATAAGCATTATGCCGAATTTTGAGTTATTAATATATTTATTTAATGCACCGAGAGTTATCAAAGTAAGGTAACCGCTTGTCAAAATTCTTGTTGCCTCTTGATTAAACCTTGTTTTCTTCTCTTTATCGGCTTTTTTCGGATCATCATCCATCATACGGGACAGATTGTATGCGTCATTAGCGAGGAAAATTGCAGGCGGCAGACCTGATACAAGTCTGTTTAATGCCCTTTCATGCTTTGTATCATAGGCACCGTATTTTTCTTTATCAAACATTTTAACGGATCGCTGGAACATTTCGGACGATACTTCAGCTTCCGTCAATTCGCCTTTTGCCAGTTTTGAAGATAATTTTTGCTGGGTTTCAACAAGCCCCTGCAATGCATTCATTTTAGCATCAATCTTGGAATGCTGTCGTATATTTTTGAAAAACGGTTTTGCCAGTATATTTTCAGACCATTTTCTAAACGGCTTAATTTTACCCAAAAGTTCAACCGAACCGTTCAACAAATCTCCCGGAAGAATTGTAAACGGATATTTAAGCCCGTCCCAGATTAACTGCGGAATGGTTTTCTTATAAATGGTTGCCTCGTCGCCTTCTATTTTTAACATTTTTTGAGACAATTTTGACTCTTTTAAATGTTCAAACAAATCTCCGCCGATATTTTCAATATATTTATTAGTAAATTTTTTAAACTCAGGAATATTAAACTTAGCAGCTTGTTTATAGGAAGGGGCAAACCTTAATGCCACACCTGCAGCGCCTAAAGCTCCCAACAAAACAAGTGTCGGATTTATAGGCTTGCGTTTTTTCGGTTCTTCCTTAGCTGCAGTATCACCCATAAAAGAAAGACCTTTAAAAGATAAATCAGGGGAATTATTTTTTAAAGGTCTCTCAAAATATCGATTATTATATTGTGTCATGGGATAGGAACTCAACGGGAGCGATTTGTCGGACACCATGCCTTTAAGATGTCGCTTTTCACCGCTATAAAATTGAGTTTTGTCTACCTTCATTGTCCTCCACCCATTAAAATTATTCTCACTCTAATAAAACAAAAAAGCAATATTTTTTGTTAGTTTTTTAACTTTTTTTTACAAATATTTTTTTAAGTAAAAAAAAAAACGGATTGAAAGATATCCAATCCGTGTAAATTTGTCGTTCCCTTTTTTCCTTATGACCATGATTACGGCAAAAAAATTTATTTCTTTAATTAGACATACAACACCTATCCTATCCTATCCTATCCTATGAGGCATTATAACAGGATTTCATCTGTTTTAAATACATCTTTACATTTTGTTACATTTGCATTTTACGGAATTATTATTAATTTTTAATTATTAAAATTAATAACATAACAACTTATTTTAAACATTTTTGCAAAATAAAAAACGGACTGAATAATTTCAATCCGCCGGACATTATCGTTCCCTTTTTCCTTACAAGCATATATACGACAAAATTAAATTTTTCTTTAACTATAGTTCAAATATTTTGCATTAAAGTTTGACTAAAACGACCGATGCAATCTGCTTTTAAAACTTTTAAATCCGAGTTTACAATTCGTAACATCCGACATTTTTCAAAAAAACTACCCCTGTCTTTGGAAAAATGCAGCGATTTCTTTGTGAGGGATAATATGCGAAATAGGACGGCCATGGGGGCATGTATAGGGCATTTTTGTCGTACGCCATTTTTTTATAATCTCCTGCATCTGCCACAGCGAAAGTTTTTGACCGGCTTTGACAGAAGCTTTGCAGGCAGTTGTAATAAGTATTTTTTCTTCGAGTCTGTCAATATCACCTTCAATATTTTCCAAAATATCCGCAAGAATTTCCTTAGGATTGACTTTTGCAATAAGCATGGGGACTTTTCTGAAAATAAGTTCATTGTCGTTCAGAAATTCAATTCCGAACCCGAATTTTTCAAATTTATCCAAATTTTCCTTAATTATTGCCATATCCGTTGATGATACGGGCACAACATCAGACACAAACAACATTTGAGATGCTATTTGTTTTTCGTATTTAAGTTTTTCATAAATAAATCTTTCTTCCGCAATGTGCTGGTCTACAATTTCAAGCCCGTTGTCCTGTTCAATTAAAATATACGTATTTTTATATTGTCCGATAATATTTTCCTCAGGCTCCGGCGCTGACATTACAGCTTGATGAATAATTGTCTTTTGTTCCGCAACTTCTTCTTTAGGGGTTGAAATTTCATCCTGAATTTTTTTCATGAAGCGATCGGAAACATACATAGTGTCATCGTCATCATCAATTTTTAAATCTCTTTTTGATGCCGGCTGAAGTTCCACAATATTGCTCTGCTGCGGTATAGGCTTAAACTCTTTTTCAACATAATTGGAAAGTCCTGCCTCAACTGCTGTCCGCACAAAATTAAAAATCTGATTTGTATTTTTATAACGAACTTCTTTTTTAGTCGGATGGACGTTAACATCCACGTCATGCGGCGGAAGTTCGAGGTTTAAAACCACAAAAGGATATTTACTGTTTGCAATAAGTGTTTTATAAACCGTATCAACAGCTTTTTGCATAACAGGACACTTAACTGAGCGGGAATTTATATAAAGATGATAATTTTTTTTGCTTGAGCGTGTATAATCGGGCTTGCTGACCATGCCTGTAATCTTAAGATGAGATAATTCATCTGTTTTTAAAACAGCTTTAAGATTTTCCACAACATCCGCCGAATAAACCTCTTTCAAAGTTTGCGGCAAATCTCCCTGTCCTGTTGTTTTTAAAACGCTTTTTCCGTTGCGTTTTAGCTCAAACGCAACATTTGTATTTATAATAGCAAGCGATTGAACAATTTCCTGAATATAAGAAAATTCCGTATTCGGGTTGCGCAAAAATTTCAACCTGACGGGAAGGTTATAAAATAAATCTTTAACCTCCATAATTGTACCGATTGCGCAGCCTGTTTCGGTTTTCTTAACCTCGGAATTTTCACACTTGACTTTTGTACCTGTTTCAAAGTCTTTTGTTCTTGTTGTACAGGTTAATTTTGAAATTGAAATTATACTTGAAAGCGCTTCACCTCTAAATCCGAGGGTATGAATATCAAACAAATCTTCGTCATTTTGAATTTTACTTGTGGCATGCTTTGAAAACGCAAGCAATATGTCATCGGGATGAATTCCGGAACCGTTATCCGCAATTCTTATATCGCGGCAGTCATTTGTAATTTCAATACTTATTTTTGAGGCGCCCGCGTCTATAGAATTTTCAGTTAATTCTTTCACAACGGAGGCAGGACGCTCAATTACCTCGCCTGCTGCAATCTGATTTATCAAATG
>CALVER010000077.1 GCA_944326625.1 Candidatus Gastranaerophilales bacterium
GGTAATCTTGTTTTAAAAAAGTTTCTAAATTCCGCAAAGGATTGGAAGGCTTTTCTTATTCCGCTTCCAGTATAAAACCAGGTGCTTGTGTATTTTCCGTTATCATAATGATTTTGTATAAGGCTGTTTTCTTTGTAGGTATGCATTATGTTAACAAGGTTATGTTTTTTATCAAAAACACATACTTTTTTATGGTTTTCAGTATTTCTTATGACGTGTGTACCGCCGCCGTATACCCGTGTAACTTTGTAATGCAACGGATTTCTTTTGGCGATATTTAAGGCTGTTTTAAAATCTATCGGCATTTTTTTACTCCATTTATAAACACTAATATCATAATAATAAATCGTGAAGAAATTTTTTAAATAATTTCTCCATTTGTGTAACGGATTATTACATTATGGCATTATGAATTTTGCATAATTTCCTTAGATTTCTTGCTATCACAATATTTTTATGCTAAGTTTTCTGGTAGTTAATATTTAGAGGGAAAAATTTATGCTAACCGGAAATCAAATCAGACAGTTATATTTAGATTATTTTAAAGATAAACACCAGCACACAATAGTTGAAAGTTCAAGTCTTGTGCCGGATAATCCTACTGTTTTGTTGACAACGGCGGGCATGCTGCAATTTTTGCCTATATTTTTAGGGATTGTAAAATCACCTTATGATCCGCCGCGGGCAGTATCTTGCCAAAAATGTGCAAGAGCAGGCGGAAAAGATTCAGATATTGAAAATGTAGGACGTACCCCAAGACATCACACCTTTTTTGAAATGCTCGGGAATTTTTCGTTCGGCGATTATTATAAAAAAGAAATTATCCCCTGGGCTTGGGAATTTGTAACCGAGGTTCTGAAGCTTGATAAAGACAGACTCTGGATTACTATTTTTGAAACCGATGACGAAGCTTATGATATTTGGCGCAGCGTTGGGGTTCCGGCTGACAGAATTAAGCGTAAAGGTAAAAAAGATAACTTTTGGGGCCCTCCGGGTGCATCAGGCTCCTGCGGTCCGTGTTCCGAAATCCATTATGATTTAGGCGAACAATATAAATGTAATGACCCGAGAGGCTGCGGCATTGATACATGTGAATGCGACAGATGGGTTGAGATTTGGAACCTTGTTTTCACCGAATTATATCAGGATGAAGAAGGCAATCAGTCGCCTCTGGACAGTAAAAATGTTGATACCGGCATGGGACTGGAACGTATAACAATGGTTTGTCAGGGTGTTGCGTCAACTTTTGAAACTGATCTTTTGAAGCCGATTATGGATGAAGTTTCAAAAATGTCGGGCGTTCCTTATAAAAAATCTGAAAAAACGGATATTTCTCTGCGTATTATAACAGACCATGCAAGATGCGTAACTTTTTTGATTTCAGACGGTGTAATTCCGGGAAATGAAGGCAGAAGTTATGTTTTGAGAATGATTTTGCGCCGCGCTTTGCGTCACGGCAAAATGCTCGGGCTTGATTTGCCGTTCTTGTATAAACTCGTCGATGTTGTTGTTGAACACTACGGCGAAGCTTATCCCGAATTGGTTAAAAATAAGGCAAAAGTTATTGATATAATTAAAAAAGAAGAAGAACGTTTTGCAAAAACACTGGATAGAGGCTACAAACTTCTTGATGAATTTATTTCAGCCAAAAAAGATATTGACGGTGAAAATGCTTTCAAATTATATGACACTTTTGGTTTTCCGTTTGAATTGACAAAGGAAATTGCGGAAGAAAACGGTTTGAAGGTTGATGAAGAAGGCTTTAAAGTCGCAATGCAGGAACAAAAAGACCGTGCTAAAGCCGCAACTCAGAAAATCAGCGTAACCGGCGATATTAAATACGCAAAAATCGAAGAAAAAGTCGGTTCAACAGAATTTGTCGGCTATGACGAAAATGAATGCGACGCAAAAATTCTCGACACTGTTGAAGGTGACGGATATGTCGATATAATTCTTGATAAAACACCTTTTTATGCTGAATGCGGCGGTCAGGCAGGCGACAGCGGTATTATAGAAAATGAAAATATGAAAGCCGAAGTTTTGACAACCTTTAAGGTTAATCAGCTTTTTGTACACCGTTCAAAATTAATAAACGGTGAAATTACAATCGGCGAAAAAGTTCATGCAAAAATTGATGTTCCGCGTCGTGAAGAAATCAGACTTCACCATACATCAGCGCACTTGCTTCAGGCTGCGTTGATTAAGGTTTTGGGTGATGAAGTTCACCAGGCAGGCTCTCAGGTTGAAGAAAATCGTATGAGGTTTGACTTTACATTTTCCCGTGCAATGACGCCTGAGGAATTGTTTAAGGTTGAAGAAATTTTAAACAACTGGGTTGCAAAAGGTTTGAAAGTTTCAACCGAGGTTATGGATATTGAAAAAGCTAAATTAACCGGTGCAACGGCGTTGTTCGGTGAAAAATACGATGACGAGGTAAGGGTTGTTTCAATCGGTAATGAAACATGTATTTCAAAAGAATTTTGCGCCGGAACGCATGCAAGAAATACTCGCGATTTGCGTCTGGTAAAAATTGTTTCGGAAGGTGCAATTTCTGCCGGTACAAGACGTATTGAGCTTGTTGTCGCACGTTCCGCATTTGAATTTATGAATGCAAAAGTCAAAGAAATGGACAAATTGTCTTTGATGTTTAAAACGCATTATGATGAAATTCTTGATCGTGTTGAAAAACTTCTTGACGAGAATAAAGAACTACAAAAAGAGCTTACCAGAGCTAAAGAAGAAAATGCAAGAAATAAATTTTCATCATTTATTTCGCGGGCTCAGGATATTGCAGGCGGGAAATTGTTCATATCAAAAATTGAAGATTTTGATTCCGATGCAATCAAGGCAGGAATTGATGTTCTTGCAAACAAGCTCGGCGAAAGTATTATAGTCCTTGCGAATTCGAAAATGGTTATTGCAAAAGTTTCTGACGGTTTTGTTAAAAACGGTGTAAATGCAGGCAAAATTGTCGGTGAAATTGCAAGAGCTACCGGTGCAAACGGCGGCGGACGCCCGAATTTTGCTCAAGGCGGCGTAA
Source organism: Candidatus Gastranaerophilales bacterium (assembly GCA_944326625.1). GTDB lineage: Bacteria > Cyanobacteriota > Vampirovibrionia > Gastranaerophilales > Gastranaerophilaceae > SIG32. Next base: position 3,041 of record CALVER010000077.1, read on the forward strand.
AAGACGCTTCTAAACTTGATGAAATTTTAGCAAAATTTGATGAAGAACTTAAAGCGGTCAAGATTTAGATGATAATTGCTTCGTGTTTGCTCGTAATGCCTGTATTAAAATTGTAAAGGAATAAAAAATGACTGTATTAAAAATAGAGAGGTTACCGCATAATAAGAGTGTTCCGAAGTATCAAACGGAAGGTGCTGCGGGAATGGATTTGTGTGCGGCAATAGAAGAACCTGTTACGTTAAAGCCGCTTGAAAGAGCGCTTATTCCGACAGGTTTAAAAATCGAATTGGAACATGGTTATGAGGCGCAAGTAAGACCGCGTTCGGGACTTTCAATAAAACACGGGATAACTCTTATTAATTGTGTAGGTACAATTGATGAAGATTACAGAGGCGAAGTTTGTGTACCTGTTGTGAATTTGTCCAATGAAATTTATACGATTCAGCCGGAAGAAAGAATTGCGCAGATGATTATTGCACGTGTTGAGCAGGCACGAATTGAAGTCGTGACGGAATTAACCGAAACAACAAGAGGTGCCGGCGGATTCGGTTCTACAGGAAAATAAAATTCTTAGGGCTCTTTTTTCCTGAATATTGAAATTTCATTTGTTATGTCAATAAGGCTGGTTTTTACAGTATTATCAAATATATGTAAAGGAGATTTTTCAATTTTTTCATTATGCTGCAGCTCCCAGTAATTATCCGGAAGTTTTGGCAGGCCGTTTGGTATTTTGTCTGAAAAATCAACCATTTATTAACTCCATTTGTCTATTTAACGTAAAAAAACTGATAAAACTTTGTAAATTTATGAAAAACTTTACAACTTTTTACAATCTCGGAACAGTTAATAACATTTCATAAGGAATGGAATATTCTTTTACTCCGAGATGTGCACTTATAAACATAAATTCCAGTGTGTCGTTGTATTCGATTTCAAGGAGGTCAAACGGGATTTTTAAATCAATTGTATTTGCATAAGCATATTGCAAATCTTTATCATTTTGCAGTGCCCAGATGTTTCCCGGAATTGATTTTACAAGCCTTACAAGCTTAAGTTCATCATTGTTCATTGACAGTTGTAATTCATTGTGAAATTTTTCTTTTAAAAGCGGCAGGACATTTTCCGTTTTGTTGATAAGTCTTACCGGAGACAGAGAATGCTTTTTGTTTGAATTTCTCATATAGATATACATTTGATAAGTCCGTAGCTTTAATTCAGGATCTTCGGAAATGTATTTGTTCAGATAAAATCTTATATAGAAATTGTCTTTGTCATAACCATAGCAAATTCTGTCAAAGAGTTTGGATTCTCTCAATACAGGCCCGTCCGGAATATCAATACATCCGGCGTTTAGCCATGAATCATCATCTTTATTCCCGTCAATCATAGGTGATATCTCACCTTTTGGATATCTGGACGGTTTTGTAAATGCGGATGTTAAAGGTTCATCAAGATACTTCGGAACATCTGTTCCAAGATATAAATAAATATTTTTCAGATGTTCACGGAAAATATAGTCAAAGATATTATCTCTGCCGGAATCATTAGGCTCTCCGTACCACCAGAACCAGTCGCTGCCTTCGCAGATAAACAGTTCTTTTCTGGCGTCTTTTATATGCGGGTTGAGCGGACGTTTTTTAACATATTTTGAAAAATCATCACGCACCTGTTTCAGATAATTCCACGCAAGATTTTTGACGGGTTCGTCTATCCATAATTTGAAATTTCTGTTTATCCATGAGCCTGAACTTATTTTATTAAGAGGTCTGTGTCCTGTTTCGTTGTCCAGATAATTGCTTATTAAAACTGTTTCTAAGGAATCGTCTTCTTCAATAAGTGTATAAATTGTTTTTAAGAATGACAGACCGTCTTCCATATAGTTTTCCCAGCAGTTTTCGCCGTCCATAGCAATTGTAAGGAGATGATTGTTGTCCGGTGATGACAAAAGTTTGCTTTGAATAACTTTAATCCTGTCATACAAATCATTTGCCGCGGCTATCGGGTTGTGGTTCGGATATTCAAAACCTATAAGGTTGGGGATTGTACCGTCACGGAAAATCAGTTTTATGTCTTTGTTTTTTACTTTATAATCGTAAGATTTCACCAGATGATACGGATCTTCCAGATGTCCTTTGAAATCTCTTATAAATTCAAAATTTATTGAATCCGACAAAATACCTTCATCGGAAATTGTCCAGTCCACCCCGAGAGTTGTCAGCATATAGAGAGTTTTGGGGCTTACGCAATGTTCCGACGGCCAGATTCCTCTCGGGCGTTTGCCGAAAATTTCTTCAATTCTGTCCAGCGCCATTTTAGTTTGCATTTTACCGTCAAGATAGGTTTTTAAAATTTGCGGCGCGTTTTCGGTTGTTTTTTTAATATTTTTATTTTCAAGTAATATCGGCAATATCGGATGATAGTAAGGACTTGTCGTAATTTCAATCCGGCCTTTATCAAGATATTTTTTGTATGCGGGAATTATCTGCCGCATAATATCACGCTGAATTTCAATAATTTTAATACGATCTTCAAGCGTGTAATCTTTGCCTTTTTTGTATAATTTTTTTAATTCCGGATATTTTGTTTTATAAACAGGGTCAAACCATGCGAGATTGAATAATGCCATTAAATCCGAATATTCCTGATCTGAAAATATATCAATCCCTGCATCCGGGTTTGTCTGGATTTTATGATAAAGACGGTTATATTCTTCATACGGAAGAATCATGGATTGATAATTGGCATCAAAAAAGTTGTTTATAATAAATAATTTTGCGTCATCGGAAAGCATTTCAACAGGTGTTATGGTAAGCCTTGAATGGATGTCATGCATTTCGTTTTCCGCATAATCAATTATACAGTCCAAAAGTACCGGTACAAGGTTAAAATTCAATTTTAATCGTTTGAATTTGTCAAGGATTTCAACCATGTCAAGGTAATCTTTTACGGCGTGTAATCTTACCCATGGCATTAAAAAGTCACCGTCAGGCGTGAGCTGGTATACAGGCTGGTGCATGTGCCAATAGAATGCAATAGATAACTTTTTTGTTTTGCTCATCATAAAATCTTTTTCCTACTGAAGTTATTATATCATTGTTTTAATAAAAAATACAGCGGAATTGTATTCCCTTTTATTAAGGGGATTTTGAAGTTTACAATTTGCAACTTTTAAAATTTTTTGTGCACTGCTAAATCCGTATGATATTGCAAAATTTTGTGCATTTTGATATAATAAATATCATAAAGAAGGAGAAAAGCTATGGAAAATAAAGGATTTTTGCAAAACGGGGGGGGGCGTCTCTCCTAGCTAGATTTAACAAGGGTTTAGACGAATTGTTACCCTCGCCCCTTGAGGGAGAGGGAAGAATTTCAACACGAGGGACGAGTGTTAGAAATTCGGGTGAGGGGTGGTGGCTGAGCCACGACACCATACTTGACATTGGTCAACCTATAAACGTCATCCCGCATTTATTGCGGGATCTAAAAGAGAAAATAAGATCCCGGAACAAGTCCGGGATGACGGTAGTCTCAAGTCATTGCGAGGGTGCTACGCACGTAGACATGCTCACAACATTGAATATATTGTCCTGTCATTGCGAGGCCGAGCGAAGCGAGGCCGTGGCAATCGCAAAGTGTTTGGAATTGAATGAGATTACGACGTCCTGCGCCACTCCTCGTAA
>CALVER010000078.1 GCA_944326625.1 Candidatus Gastranaerophilales bacterium
GTGAGCGAAGCTCACAGTAAAGAACTTAACGTCCTAACGTCTTACCGTCTTAACGACTTAAAAAAGAAAATCGCCTTCACCCTCGCCGAAGTCTTGATAACTCTTGCTATAATCGGTGTTATGGCAGCGATGACAATTCCGACGCTTATCGCAAATTATCAGAAAAAGGTTTTAAAAACACAATTCATGAAAAAATATGCTGAAATTTCGCAGGCGGTATTGCTTGCCAAAAGCGAAACATACGGGAATTTTAAGGCATATTGCATTAAATATGACGGTACAAGTTTTTACAGGGAGCAGGAGTGTAAGGAAATATTTGATAAATATTTTAAAGAAGTCGGTACCTGTGAATATAAAGATGATGTATTAACTTATGATAAAAAACGTGCTGCAAGTGTTAATTACGGTGCGGTAGAGGATCCTGCCAGATTGTTATCGGACGGAAGCTGCTATGATATGAAAGTTAATGCATATCAACTTGGGTTTACGTTTGATATGAACGGGCCTGATAAAGGCCCCAATGCACTCGGTCATGATATTTTTTCATTCTGGGTAGATGACAATGACTATTTGCAGCCGATAAAACAGTCAAATATATATTCAGAAAATGATGTTGAAACAGGAATTGAAAATTGTCTTACAAGCGGTGAAGATATCTCTACATGTACAGCTATTTGGCATCAGAGAGGATTCCCGTGCACTATGAATTCCACCCAGCAGGGTAACGGGCTTGGCTGCAGCTGGTTTGCTCTTCATGATGAATGTCCGGATGATGATACAAAAGGTTATTGGGAGTGTCTGCCTTAATTTATGTGACAAGAAGTCCTCTCTTTTGGAGAGGACTTCTTTTATTTAAAGAAAGGAATTCGGTTTATGTTATTAGATTTGATTTAACTTATCAAGAGCTGCTGTTGCTGCTTCTTGTACCCCTTTGTCCTGATCGTTCTTAGCGATTGTGAACAGTGTTGTTAAATCCTTTTTGTATTCGGGGTTTTGGATATAGCTTAATGCTTCAATTGCTGATGTTCTAACCATCGGGTTCGGGTTGTCTTTTAATTGATCAACAATTGTCATTGCTGCCGGCAATTCTGTCAGAGGAACTGTTGTTCCGGTTAATTTTTTGACTTCATCACCGTATAATTTTTCAAGGATTGCTGATGTGAACATTGCATAGCTTTTATTTCTTTCAGCTTGTTCCATCGGAGTTATTGTTGTTGCTAATGCTTTTTCCTGATCGGAAATCTGCTGGCCTGCCATTAATTTTTGTCTTGCTGCAATTTGTTCCTGAGTCGGACCTGCTAATTTGCTTGAGTCAGCATTAATTATATTAGTTAAAGCATCAACAATTTTTGAATCCAATAATTCGGTTGCTTTTGCTTTTTGGGATTCATCGTTTACCATATTGGCAATTTCTTCCATTGTATTTGCCTGAACTTCAAAGTCAGGGTCATTCAATTTTGCGATAAATCCGTTTAAGTCAACCTGAGGAGCTGCTTCAACAGGCGGAACAACTTCTACTTTCGGAGCTTCCGCGGGAGCTGATGCAGGCGCTGTTGCTATCGGTGCAGGCTGCGGTGCCTGATTAATATTTACCTGCTGCGGTGCCGGTTGAACGGTTGCTGCTGCGGCAGCTGCGGCTTGTGCTACTTGAGGAGCCGGAACGGCCGGGCACGGAGGGCAAGGTTGGCATACTACCGGTTGAGGTGCCGGTTGTGCTGCAGGTTGTTGAATTACCGGCTGTTGAACTGCTGCTGATGCATTTGCAGATGCATTAGCTGAGGCATTAACGTTTACGGGTTGTACTGCCGGTTGATAATAAGGCTGAGTATTTGTTACCTGCGGATAATCATATAATTGTGTTTGCGGATATGCGTAATACGGTGCTGTTACCGGTGCATATTGCGGATCGTATTGCGGCTGTTGAATTGGACATGTTGCCGGGCCGCCTACTGACGGATTGTGAATATCAATTTTTACAGCATTATAGTTCGGCTGAGGTAATTGATAGTTGGGTAAAGTTGGAACTTGTAACATTAGTAAACTTCCTTTCAATAAATATTGTCATATTTCTATTCTACCGTTTAAATACTCCTCAAGAAATTTAATTGCTTAAATTTACTTATTTTTTAATAAAACTTAACAATAAAATTTAAAAAGTCTTATCTGACGTGCTTTTCGGCTATGTTCATATTGTAAATATTGAGTAAACTTATTACAATTGGTAATTTGTTTATGATATAATGTTTTTGTGGGGCAGCAAGATGCCTGAAATACAGTTACAGACGGGGATATAATGATAATAGATAAAACAAAGAAAAAATCTATTCGTTCTGCTTTTGGAAATGCGTTAGCTGAAATCGGAGAACTTAATCCGAAAATAGTTGTCATGGATGCGGATTTGTCATGCTCAACTCAGACTCAAATTTTTGCGAAAAAATTTCCCGACAGATTTTTTGACTGCGGAATTGCGGAACAGGATATGATAGCAACAGCGGCAGGTTTGGCATCAGAAGGCAAAATTCCTTTTGTCTCAAGTTTTGCGATGTTCGTGACAGGCAGAACCTATGATCAGATTAGAAATTCCGTTTGTTATCCGGAATTTAACGTAAAAATTGTCGGTACGCACGGCGGAATTACGGTTGGAGAAGACGGTGCAAGCCACCAGGCATTGGAAGATGTAGCGTTGATGCGGAATATTCCTCACATGACAGTTATTGTTCCTGCCGATTCAAAAGAATGCGAAGAAGTTATTAAATATGCAGCGTTCCATGACGGGCCTATGTATATAAGAATTGCAAGAAGTAATGTTCCGGATGTTTTCGGAGAAGATTACCATTTTAATATTCATAAAGCACTTGTGCTTGAAGAAGGAAATGATGTTTCTATATTCACGAACGGTGAGACTTTGGCTGAAGTTCTCGGCGCTGCCGAAATATTGAAAAAAGACGGCATATCCGTTGAGGTTATCCATGTTCCTGTTGTAAAACCGTTGGATATAGATACTGTAATTACAAGTGTAAAGAAAACAAATTATGCAATTACAGTTGAAAACCATTCGGTAATTGGCGGACTGGGTTCAGCGGTTTGCGAGGCTTTATGCGGATATTATCCTTGTAAAGTCTATAGAATAGGTATCCACGATGAATTCGGACAAAGCGGCGAGGCAGCTGAGCTTTTGGAATATTACGGACTTACCTCGGAAACCCTTGCTAAAAGAATTAAATCAAAGTTAAAGGATGAAAAATAATGATTCAATTTCGTTCAGTTACAAAAAAATATGATAACGATCACTATGCGTTAAAAAACGTTAATCTTGATATTTTGTCAGGAGAATTCGTATTTATCGTTGGCGCATCAGGTGCGGGAAAATCAACCTTGATGAAGCTTTTATACAGTGAAGAAAAACCGACAAGCGGCACTGTTACTATCGGCGGAATTAATGTCGCGAATCTTTCAAATGACAGAATTCCGAACTTAAGACGCTGCATGGGGATTGTTTTTCAGGATTATAAATTATTGCAAAACCATACGGTTTTCGATAATGTTGCGTATGTTATCAGAACTCTCGGCATAAGCTCACGCGAAATCAACGCGCGCGTTTCAGGCGCATTAAAAATTGTAGGGCTTTACGATAAAAAGCATGCCAAGCCGTCGGAGCTTTCAGGCGGCGAACAGCAGAGAGTCGGAATTGCCCGCGCAATTGTTAACGGGCCGCCGCTTTTGATTGCGGATGAACCTACGGGAAATTTGGATCCGAAAAACTCCATGGAAATTATGCAGATTTTGGATCAGATTAATCAAAGAGGAATTACTGTTATTGTATCTACCCATGATAATGCTATGGTGGATTATTTCAGAAAACGTGTAATAACGCTTGATAACGGCGAAATAGTTAGAGATATTCAGGCAGGTACTTATGAATAGTCAAAAAATGCAAATAAAGAAAAAGGTTAAAAAGCACATCCCGAAAGACTGGTTGTGTGAGTTAAGAATATTATACAGAATTTCAATGGAAACGTTTAACGATGTGAGAAGAACCGGCATTGTTAATCTTGTTATTATCACAACAATGGCGGCAATTTTGACAATATTCGGATCATTTTTCAGAACTGCGCTTTCGGTATCAACATTTGCGCATGAACTGGGTAATGTTCTTGAAATTTCAGTGTATTTAAAACACGGCACCGATACCAATGCAGCCAAAAAACGTATAAAAGATTTTGATCATGTCGAAGCTGTCAGAGTGATTTCGCGTGATGTTTCGTGGATAAATCTGAAACGTGAAATGGGGCTGCCTGATATTGAAAACCCGCTTCCTGATACTTTGCATGTAAAAGTTGATAAACCTGAAAATATTGACAAAGTCTTTAATGATGTAAAATCACTTTCAATTGTTGAAGATATGAGCTATGCACAGGATCTGGTTCAGAAAATTGAAACCTTGAACAAGGTTGTTAATTCAATTACCGTTGTTGTAATTATTATTATGGCAATACTGACAATTACCATTATTAATAATACAATTCAGCTCGTAATCCAATCCAGAAAAGATGAAATTGAGATTATGCGGCTTATGGGTGTCAGCAACTGGTATATAAGATTTCCGTTAATTATTCAGGGCGCGTTCTACGGATTTATGGGGTCTTTGATTGCTTTAATTCCTTTAAATATTGTTCAGAACGGTTTGAATAATATGCACCAATTCTTTATGATACCGTCGCCGTTGTTTGCCCAAAATATCGTTGTGATTACAATGTTTGCAATGGGAATTTTATTCGGCGCGGGCGGAAGTTTCTTGTGTATTAAAAAGCATTTGCAGGTATAAAAATGATTGACGACAATATATTATTGGTAACCGATGATGAAAATGTTGCGGAAAACGTACTTTCAAAGCTTGTACTTTTAAGAGAAAGTGACAGTATTGCCGTATGTGATTATAAAATGGCGAAAAAAATGCTGGAAAATCCTACGGTTTCGATTGTACTTGTACATGCTTTAAAAGACAATGAAAAAACATTAAGCTTTTTAAATTCTATTATTTCATCGGAATATGAAATTATATTGCTGGTGAATGACTATGAGCAGGACTTTATTTTGGCGGCTTATGACCTTGGGGTTTCGGATTATTATTCCATAAAATCAGATTCTTATGAAATGCTTATAAGGACGGTTAACTGTTTCAAATCCCGTTCGTTGAAGGTCAGGTTTGCCAGAAATTTTGCTTTGTTAAAACAGCTTGGAGTCGTTGATGATGAAACAGGTTTTTATAAATACAAATACAGCCGCGAACTTTTGGCGGAATTTATAAAAGATAAAAGAATTCAAAACGGCATGTTTATTGTGCTTATATTGGATGAATCCTGCAAAACACGTTTTTCTGCCGACAAATTATCAAAAGCAATTAAAAAATCAGTAAGATGTGACGATATTGTGTCAGTTGTGAAAGGCGGAAAGTTTTATATTATTCTTCCTAATGTCGATAAACTCGGTGCATTTGCCGTGGTTAATAAAGTTCAGGATGTTCTGGGCGAAAAGCTTATTGTACGTGCCGGAGTTTGTAAAATAGGGAATAAAAGCTTTGACAGGCTGGAAAAAGAGGCTTTTGCTGCGCTTTCGGAAGCATGTCAGACTAATGAAACCTCCGTGTTTCTGGAAGACCATGTTAAAACTCTTGACGAATGGCTTGAAGATGACGAAAAAGACGAAAAAAATTTTAAGTTGTTTAAAAATGCTTATAATAATAAGCTGGACAAGGTTATTGCACCTGTATTTTTTAGGCTTCAAAAAGCTTATGAAGAAAAATTGTTTCATACTAAAATTGACCAGTATTCCGACGAATTGCAGAGTGTTTTTCAACTTAAACACGATGACAGGGAAAGCAGACTTAAAATTACATATCCCGGTTTTGCCAAAATTATGATATATATTACTCATGAAGGTTTGGATACCCCGGAAAATAAAGAAATAAGCCTTAATTTAAATGAAGTTACCCAAAAAGAGATTGCCAAAATTGTTGAAGATTTTATAAAAGATTTTAAAAAATCAGTAAAGGATTAGAGGATGCTAAATATAGAGAACAGTGTAGTTGTAATTATTGATATTCAGGAAAAATTAGTGAATGCCGCAGGCAAATATTCACCTGTCGATAAGGCTTGCAAACTCGCAGAGACTGCAAAAATTTTGAATATCCCTGTTCTTGTTACCGAGCAGTATCCGAATGGTCTGGGGCAGACGGTAGATCCCTTAAAGTCGGCGCTGGCAGAAAATACTGTCTATATTGAAAAAACCGGCTTTTCTGCATTATTGACACCTGAATTTAGAGATAAGCTGGAGGTTTTAGGCAAGAAACAGGTTGTAATCTGCGGAATTGAGGGGCATATTTGTGTTTACCAGACAATATGCGATTTGCTGGCGGAGGGTTATGAGGTTTATTTTGTAAAAGATTGTTCCGCAAGCAGAAATAAATATGAATTTAAAACAGGCGTTGATTTAATCAGGCAATGCGGGGCAAAAGTCACATGTTTAGAGATAGTTTTGTTTGAATGGCTAAAAACATCCAAACATCCTGATTTTAAATTAGTACAGGCACTTATAAAATAAAAGGAGAAAAAATTATGACAAATGAAAAATTTTTGCAAAACGGGGGAGGGCGTCTCCTCTA
>CALVER010000079.1 GCA_944326625.1 Candidatus Gastranaerophilales bacterium
GTTATTATATCTGTATTTATAGCTTTGGACTATTGATATGTTGTTTTGATTTATATTCTTTAAATTGCAAAGGTTTATGATTTATGGTATTATAATTTTTAGGAGAGAGTAATGGAAAAAAGAGTTTTTAATTTAAAAAATAATATTGAGGTTCTTTATAAACGTAATAAAAATACCCCGCGAGTTGCTTTGTGTTTTAATTTATCATTGAATGATCCTGTTCCGAACCCCGGTGATTATTCTTTGATGACACGTCTTTTTTTGCAGGGGACTAAAAACAGAACTGCTGAACAGCTCTCCGAAGAACTTGATAAATACGCTATTGAATTCACAAGCGAATTAAAACTTGATTATCTTAAGCTAAAATTTGTTTGTTTAAATGAAGATTTTGATAAAGCTCTTGAAATTTTTGAAGATATTGTTAAAAATTCCACTTTTGAGGATTTTGAAAAAGAACGTATTAAACTTGCAGGCGAAATTCAGGCGCAATTGGATTCTCCCAGAGCTAAAGTCGTTGATAATTTTTACAGGAATTTATATCCAAACCACCATTACGGCTACACTAATACCGTTATTCTGGAAAATTTACCGAATGTGACAAGAGAAGATGTCCTTCGCGGATATAATACTTTTATGCACAACAGCAAAAAGGTTATGGCTTTTGTCGGAGATTTGGATTTTGAAGAAGTTCAGTCAAAGCTAAATCAACGATTTGGTGATATCGCACCTTCAGTAAATGAGTTTCCTGATATCAAAATTCCTGTTCTGAATGAAACGAAAACAGTTGAAATTATTAAGCCGGACGCGAATCAGGCACATATAATTCAAGGCTGGCTCGTTGATACCGCAAGTCAAAAAGATTATCCTGTATTGGCTTTAATGAATATAATTCTAGGTGCTTCCGGTTTATCTTCAAGGTTATTTTTAGAACTTAGAGATAAAAAAGGTCTTGCTTATGTTGTCAGAAGCTCCTATGACGTTGCAAGATTATGCGCGAATTTTTCAATTTATATTGCAACCGAACCTAATAATATTATGGTATCTTTGAAAGGTTTTCAGGAAGAAATTGATAAGATTAAAAATAATTTGGTGTCTGAAGAAGAACTTGAAAACGCCAAAAATAACCTTATCGGCAAATGGGCTTTTTCTCAGGAAGACAACAATCAGCAGGCTGCGACTTATGCGCATTATGCTATAACAGGACTTGGCTTTGATTTTAACGAGATTGCAAAAGAAAAAATTAAAGCGGTTACGCCGGAACAAATTAAAGAATGCGCCAATAAATATTTTAATGACAGGTATGTTGTTTCTATAATTAAGCCTTAACCTTGTCAGGGGATTATTTTAACGGCTTGGTGCTAAATAATAATTTTGATGAAAATCCGCAAAATTATTGTTTTTATGTGTCTGACCGCGTGTGTATTTTGTTTAAATTCACCAACGTGTTTTGCTGCTTATGATATTTCTGAGATGCAAGAAATTGAAAAATTGTTTAGAACTACTGTCAAACCCGATGGCGCAATGTATTTTACTTATGTGCCGAGAGGATTGATTGTCAGTATAGATGAAAATGTTTTTTTTAATAGAGCACAGGAAAAAATTAAACGTGACGGATTATGTGTTTTGAATTCTATTGGTGCTGTATTGTCGAGTACCGACAAATCGTGCGTCATTGAAGGACATACCGAAAGTGCTGATCCTGAAATTTCTAATTTCAAAGCAAATTGGGAACTGTCTCTGGCACGTGCGCATAGCATTACTATGTATTTAATGCGGTATCTGAAAATTTCACCGGAGAGGCTTTATTGTATCGGCTATGGCGAATTTATGCCGTATGTTGACAGCGTATCAAAAGACGCAGAAATGAATAACAGAATTGATTTTGTGATAATAGATTATAAGGTTGAGCGTTAGGCAACGATAGACTGGCGCAAGCGGTTTGAACGATTTTCGCTGAGAATATTTTTTAATTTCATAATGGCTTGAGCATGCAATTGGCACACACGTGATTCTGACATACTGATTGTTTCGCCGATTTCTTTAAGTGTCATGTTTTCCTGATAGTAAAGAACCATTATGATACGTTCTCTTTCCGGTAATCTCATCAATGCCCTCTCCAATTCCTGTTTTATATTATTTTCTTCAGCATTTTCCTGCGGATTAAGCTTGTGGGTATCCTGAATTGTGTCAATAATTTCAACACTGTCCTCGGCACTTCCTTTTTTGTCATACAAAGACGTTATTGTAACATCTTCGGATAGAAGTTGATTTACTTTTTCCGGCTCCATGTCAATTTTATTTGCTATTTCAGTTGTGGTCGGCATGCGGCCGAGTTCTTGTTTTAAGGATTCCTGAGCTTCTTTAACAGTTTTAATTTTTTGTCTTACGCTTCTTGGTAAAAAGTCTTGAGAACGAATTTTATCAAGGATTGCGCCTCTGATTCTTATAAGTGCATAAGTTTCAAATCTGGTATTTTTTTGCGGGGAGTATCTTTCGATTGCATTTATAAGTCCTTCCACCCCGTAGCCAGCAATATCTTCAATTGAAATTGTTGCGGGCAGCGTTACTCTGACTCTGCCTACGACATAACGGATCAGATAAATATATTGCACGATTAACGCATCTCTTGAAGCTTTGTCACTTTTATCGGCAAGGTATTTTTCCCATAGCGCAGTGAGTTCTTCTTCTGATAAGCGTTTGATATTATTATACGATGTAAAATCGAAATCTTGACTCATTAATCCGCCCAAATATTGTTCAATATACTTTTATTCTATCCAATATTCAGCCGGCTACATCAACTAAAAAGAGGAATTAATTAAAATATCATTAAAGTGATGTAGATTTGTGGTATAATAAAATAGAAAAAGGAGGAAAGCCATGACAAATAAACAGATTAAAGTTAACGGGGGGGGGCGTCTCTTCTAGCTAGATTTAACAAGGGTTTCGGCGAATTGTTACCCTCGCCCCTTGAGGGAGAGGGAAGAATTTCTAAGTTCGCAAAGCTCACTAAGAAATTCAACCCCGCCGTGGTGGGGGTACACCCTGTGAGCAAAGCTCACGGTAAAGAACTTAACGTCCTAACGTCTTATCGTCTTAATGACTTTAAAAAGAAAATCGCCTTTACCTTAGCCGAGGTGCTCATAACGCTTGGAATAATCGGTATTGTCGCAGCAATGACTATTCCGACTTTATCCCAAAAAATCGGCGATATTCAAAATAAAGCAATTTGGAAAAAGAAATATTCGGAAATAGTTCAGGCGTATACTGCAGTTAAACAGGATAATATACGATTATGCGTAAATGACTCAGAAGATTATAATATTGCTGCAAAATGTAGATATGTTGGTGACGGGCTTTATGAAGAGCGCACTACTATGTCACCGCAATTTGTAAATGCTATGGTAAAACATTTTAAAGTGATAGATACCTGCGGATTTCCTCAATATGGTGAGAGCAGATATTGCAATAATTATTTAGACAAGTGGAATGGGCTTTGTGGAGGCAAGGCTGCCTATAGTTTTTACGGTTCACTAATATCGGGTACGTTTAAAAATTTGCCGACAGGCCAATCATATTGTAATAATGCGGAACTTAACGGTTTATCTACGGGTTGGGATTTATCTAAAAAAGCAATCTTATTGCAAGACGGTTCCGTAATATATTTTGGCGGGAGTGCTGCACCTATGATTTCGGTAGATGTAAACGGTTTTCAAAAAGGACCGAATGTAGTAGGGCGGGATATGTTTGCCATTATGCTGAATGAAAATTGGATAAGACCAATCGGGGCAGACGGAACATTTAATAAAAATGTTAACGGTGAAACTTGTGAATGCGGTAAAGAATATGGCGTCGAAAGCGCACAGGGCTTTTTAGGCTCAACTGACCTTCTTAATGGAACACAACTTTCCGGAGCATGCTGCAGTTATAAATACTTGACTGAAAAGTAAATTATTCCTGAACCTGTTCGGCAACAGGAGTTTCTTCTTTTATAATTTCAAGTTTAGTAATTCGTGCGCCTTCAATTTCTTTAACAATAAAGGTTAAGCCAAGATGGGTTACTGTGTCGCCGACTTCAGCAATTCTTCCTAGAAGTTTTACAACGAGTCCGCCGATTGTGTCGATATCTTCGTCATCAATTGCTTCTTCATCAATATTGAAGTATTCCGCGATTTCATCGGTTCGCATCATTGCGTTTGCTATATATGTATTTGGCGCTATTTCTTTGATGTCGCATTCCTGTTCTTCTTCTTCGTCAAATTCATCCTGAACATCACCGAAAATTTCTTCAATTACATCTTCAAGAGTAATAAGTCCTGATGTTCCGCCGAATTCGTCAACTACAATTGCCATTTGTCCTTTGCGTTTTTTGAATTCCAACACAAGATTATCCATAGTCATGGTTTCCGGCACCAGTAAAATTTCACGCTGAATGCGTTCTATAGGGCATGTGGTGTCATCAAGTGATAATTTGTACAAATCTTTTACGTGAATTAATCCTGTAATATGGTCAATATCTCCTTCATAAACCGGATATCTCGTATATTGATTTTCAGTGGCAACATTGTTTAATTCTTCCAAAGACATGTCAATCGGCACGCAAACCATATCAGTTCGCGGAACCATAACCTGTTTTGCCGTCAAGTCGGAAAATTTGAAAACGTTATGAAGCATGTCTTTTTCGGTTTCGTTCAAAACTCCGCCGTTATAACTTGCGTCAACAAGCATATCCAGTTCTTCAGATGAATGCACAAGTGAAGACTTATGCGAATGAGGAATATGCATTAATTTTAAAACCCAGTTGCCAAAGCCGTTCAACAGCCATATAAAAGGATTAAACACAAAAGTGATTGCCTGCATTGGACGGGCAATTATGAGTGCGGTTTTTTCAGTGTATTCCAGCGCAATGGATTTTGGAATAAGTTCGCCCAAAACAACATGCAAAAATGTAATCAAAGCAAATGCAAGTGATACGGATACCGTATGAGTTGCAATCGTCTGGCTTACTCCGGGTAAAAATACAAATACAGGCTCAATTATGCGTGCAAGAGTTCCTTCGCCAACCCAACCTAAGCCGATACTTGATATCGTAACACCAAGTTGAACCGCGGCAATAAATTTATCCAGATCTTTTATGGCTTCAAGCGCAATTTGGGCGCTGTAGTTTCCTTCTTTTACAAGCTGCTCTATTCTGGTTTTTCTAACCTTAACCATTGCAAACTCTGCAGCTACAAAAAAACCGTTTGAAAATAATAGGAATGCTATTAGAAATAAATTAAAAACCAAGTTTCCCGACTCATCCATTGTGTATCTTTTACCTCAAAAATATTGTTGTTACAATTATAATATTATTTCAAAAAAAATGCAACTACTCTTCTATTTCAACTTCTTTTAACTGTGTATAAATAATAGGTGACAGCCCGTCTTTTGAAACTATATCAATAATTTTATACACAGGCGGATTATTAAGTAAAGTAGGTGTACTTATATGGTAAACCCCGTTTTTCATCATTTCACTATTTACATGAAAATGTCCTGAGATGACAGCGATTACATTATCATGCTTATCCAATATTTCAAAATATTTTTCAGGCTCGAAAGTCCTGTGAGTTTTAAGACGGGAACTTCCAAACTCCGGCGCGTCAATTATGGGATAATGCTGTAAAATAACAACAGGATGTTTTTTATTTTTAATCAGTTGTTTATCAAGCCAGGCAAGTGTATCGGCTCTGTAATATCCTACAGGCCCCGGAATAACTTCTTTTGCTCCGTCAACCACTATAAAGGTATAACCTTTTTTCTTAAACACATAATTCCATTTTCGATAAAACCAGAAAAGATTATTTTCCCTCACAATTTCATTATATCTTTCTTTTGAAAGATTTCTGCTTTTAAAAACATCATGATTGCCAATCACCAGATAATAAGGCGCCTTAAGCTTATTTATAATTTTTACGAAATCATCCAAATCTTCAGCTTCGGGCTTATTAAGATTGTCACCCGTAAAAACGACAAATGAAACGTTGTTTAACCTGTTAATATCCTTAACGGTTTCTTCAAGTACTTTAACAGAATATTCGTTTTCCGCATTAAAATGTGTATCTGTCACCTGCACAAATTTTATGGAACTTTCAAGCGCCATTGCGGCAGTTTGTATCAATAAAATAATAAATAAAGTTAAAACAGCCCTTTTCATAATTCAAATTATATCATAAATATGATATAATAAAGCCATGAGATTAGATAAATTTTTAAAAGTATCCAGATTAATAAAAAGAAGAACGGTTGCAAATGAAGTTTCGGATATGGGCAGAGTTTTTGTAAACGGCAATCCCGCAAAGCCTGCCAAACAGGTAAAAGCAGGTGATATTATTACAATTGAATATGCTAATCGTAAAGTTGCGGCAAGAGTTTTAAAGGTTCCTGAAACAAACATAAGTGTTCAGGAAGCTTCAAGTCTTTATGAGTTATTAGATTGAGTTTTTATTGTTAAAAATATAAAATTATGTTAGACTAAATTTCAAAGAAGGAGAAAGCTTATGAAATTTGAAAAATTATTGCAAGACGGGGGGGGGCGTCTCTCCTAGCTAGATTTAACAAGGGTTTTGGCGAATTGTTACCCTCGCCCCTTGAGGGAGAGG
>CALVER010000080.1 GCA_944326625.1 Candidatus Gastranaerophilales bacterium
GGAATCAGCCTGTTTCCGTGATTCATATTTAACACTTTCTATGTTCTTTGAATCTCCCCAATGGGTTCCGGCAGTAAAGCCCATTT
The DNA here is from genome assembly GCA_944326625.1 of Candidatus Gastranaerophilales bacterium. Classification (GTDB taxonomy): domain Bacteria; phylum Cyanobacteriota; class Vampirovibrionia; order Gastranaerophilales; family Gastranaerophilaceae; genus SIG32. The sequence continues at coordinate 87 of CALVER010000080.1, forward strand.
GTTGATATACAGGATTATCGCTGCATTTCTCGCCTATAAAAGTAATATCCGTGCGTCCGGTCTGTTCTCTTATTTTGTATAAAATGTATGCCATTTGTCCTTTATTCGGAACATCTCCTATGCCGCAGTATCCGTCCATATCAATAATATGTTTTGCACTGTCAAAATATATTGCGTCAAATCCGAGTTCAATAGCCCAAACACAGGCATCTATATATGCTTTTTCGTGTTTTTGCCAGGAAAAATCCTCTCCTTTTACTCTTAGCTGCCCCGATGAAATCGGCATTCTTATTCCTGTTTTGAAACCAAGAAGGTGCGCAAGATCGTTAAAGGCTTTTACCTGTTCGTCATCTCCCATTTTGTAATCCAAACCCCGTGCGGTCAGATTTTTACTTATTCCGCTGTGCAAATTAACGTGATAAAGTGTTTCGTCATAAATTGTCCCGTCACCGTAAAATGACGGATACAGCTGGGAAAGAATTATGCAGTTTGCAATATTGTCTGATGACGGCGGAACCATTGTCATCAGTTTCATTGTATTTAAAAGTCCGTCTGAAATTTTCCCGTTGTCATATTTCGCAATTAATCTGGGGTTAATTTCAATGTAATTTGCGTGACGTCCCCATGTGTCACCTCCGATATTCGGGGACGGAATATTATCGGGTATTCTTTTTTTACCGGTCAGGGTCATTATGGAGTTTATGGTATCTTCCGGCGTCCTTTTTAAAACCTCATTAGGATATGCATTTATCCATTTTTTGTAACCGTATTCGTAAATGTGGTTATCAGTCCAGTTGTCGTATTTCGGAATATTATTACGGCTTGTAATCCAATATAATTTTTTAACCGGCTGATTATCTCCGTAATAACCTGTAAAATTCGGCGTAATATAACACAAATTCCGCAGTTTTTCAGGAGGTTTTTGCTGCGTTTTTTGCCGTGTTTTCGGATATGTGTAAAATCCAAGTACCGGTGTTATTCTCATATTATTAGTAAATCATGTAAAAAATATTTTTGCTAAAAAGGCGGCGGGCATTTTGCCCGCCGCCTTCAGATAATTCTTTGAAATAATTATTCGGAAATTCTTCCGGGAACAACTACTCCGCCTTTAAGGTTCTTTTTGTAATATTCAACGTGCGGCTGAAGAACACTGTCAAGAACTTCGGGGAATTGAATACCCTGCATAATTTTTTCAACGATTTCCTGATAAACCGTTGCGAATGCTCTCAATTGAGTCATCGCGCCTGCTGCTTCAGGGGTTAAGCCCATTTCTTTTGTTTCAACTGATTCGTTGAAGAAAGAGCCCATGCTTTCGTAAGATTTTTTCAATGCGTCAATGTAGCTTTCTGCATTTTCTCTGCAAACGCCATGGTCTTTAGGTGTTGTCAGTGCAAATGCAAATTTGTTTGCGGGGTTAAAGTGTGCTTCTGCACTGTGGTGCATTGCATCTGGAACTTTTGCAACCTGTTTGAGAGTGTTTTTAACTGATTCATTCTGCATCTGTGCATGCCAGTAAACGGTATTTTCAAAGATTGAACCCATATACTGGTGAACTGATGTCAAAATTCCGTTGAGGGTTGCATTTGCCCAGAAAATACCTTCTTTTAAGGCAATATTTTTATCAAGATCAGCCGTCAGGGCGCGGGATGAAATTTCCTGAGCTGCTTCAAGCATTTGAACCATATCGGTTTTTGCCATACCTGCATAAGCCAGCGTAAACAAAGCATGATCATCAAATGCAGAGAATCTGCCGCCTACATCATCGTGGATATAAAGATCTCCGAGCCAGCCTTTTTCATTTGAAGTTCTTCTTAGCTCGCTTTTTTCAGCATTGCCGTCAGTTACTGCTATAAAGTGTTTAGAAGCAAGTTCTTCGTAGTTTGAATGTCCTTTTGCTTTGTATTCATTTTCAAGCATTGTTTGAATTCTTAAAAATCCGTCTTTTGTTTCAAAAGTTGAGCCTGATTTTGAGGCGATAAGATAATTTGATTTTGTAATATCGCCAAGTCTGTACAGGTATCTTTCAAGACTTGCGGAATCAACGTCAGAATAGAAAAGGATTTTGTCCTGATTTATGTTAAGTCCGTTTATGCTGAGCATGTGTTCAACTGTGTGTTTTGAACCGCCGATACCGAGTACGCTTAATTTTTCAGCGCCTGTTTGATTTTTTAATTTTGCGGCGAGTGAATAAATTTCATCAACGCGTTTAATTTGTTCCTGCGGTAAGTTTACCCAGTTTAGGAATTGTCCTTTTTTGTTTGCGCGTGATGAGAATTCATTTACGAATTCGGATACTTTTGATGAGTATTTGCCGAAATCTATTCCGGTAAATTCTGCCGATACCCCGAGATTTTGGGATAAAACTGCTGTGTTTTCTGTCATTATGACCTCCTTTTTAAGTTCTTTTATAATTTCTTTTAAATATTTTTCTTTTTCGTTTATTGGTGATGTTATAAGATTTTCAATATTCTGTTCAAAGTTTTCGGGTAAAATTTTGCAGTTTTCTTTCGCAAATTTAATTAATCGTTTTTCACCCGGATGAAGCTGTTTATTCAGTGCAAAAATTACGTCAAAATAGCTTGCCAAAAACGCTGTTATGCGGTGATTAACGCTGTTGACGTCGCCTCTTTTCACGGCGAGCAGAATTTGATCCGTAAAAGTCGCCGCCATTTTGCCGTATAAAAGCGGAAGATTTTTCGCGATAATATTTTTTGCAAGCTGTTCGGGATATTCACTGTTAATCCTGTCTTGCAAATTTTTGTACCAGCCGGCAGGATCATATAGGATTTTGGAATTTTTAATATTATAAATAAAGCATGTTGAATACCCTACAGAGGCGCCAAAGTTATTCCAGATACGGTTAACCTGTTCTTCAATCCATTCGGGCGAACGGTACATAATGTCAATACCTTTTCCTGAAATTTTTAAAATCCATTCATCGCCGTTTTCAAAAAAATTATTATCAATTTCGTATTTTTCAGCAAATTTTTCGGCAATTTTGTATCTTTTTTCAGGATTTATTGAATTTTTTACGTAAAAATACAAATCGTAATCCGAAACTTCATCGTCATAACCGCTTGCGGATGACCCGCCGAGCGCTATGGCTTTTATATCTTCGTCGTTTTTAAATTCATTAACTATTTCGTCTAAGATATTCATATAAAAATATTATACTAAAAAAATATCCAAAGATATTTATGTTTATAGTATAATTTTTAACAGGATAGACAGTTTATGAAAAAGGAGGCCAAATGGGCAAAATAGAAATTACACATGAAATTGAAAATCAATGCTGTGTATGCCGCGGAGTTAAAGGCGTACCGGCACCAATCCCTCAAGAAGGCGAATGGACAAAATGTAAAGAAATCAAAGACATATCAGGTCTTACACACGGATGCGGATGCTGCGCACCTCAACAGGGTACCTGCAAATTAACACTTAACGTTAAAGAAGGTGTTATTCAGGAAGCTCTTGTTGAAACTATCGGATGTTCAGGCATGACTCACTCTGCTGCTATGGCTGGTGAAATACTTCCGGGTAAAACAATTCTTGAAGCTTTGAATACTGACCTTGTTTGTGACGCTATTAACGTTGCAATGAGAGAATTATTCCTGCAAATCGTATACGGCAGAACTCAATCAGCATTTTCTGAAAACGGTCTTCCCGTAGGTGCAGGACTTGAAGATTTGGGCAAAGGACTTTGCTCAATGGTTGGTACTATTCATTCAACTAAACAAAAAGGCGTTAGATATCTTTCATTGACTGAAGGTTATATCCTAAAAATGGGTCTTGATAAAAATAACGAAGTCATCGGTTATCAATTCGTTAACCTCGGCAAAGTTATGGACGCTATTAAAAAAGGCGTTGATCCTAAAGAAGCCTATGAAAAGAATATCGGTACTTATGGCAGATTTGCTGATGCCGTAAAATATATCGATCCTCGTCAAGAGTAAATTTTGTAGAAGTTAGTAATTAAAAGGGAAAAATATATGACAGTTAAATTTGAAGGACAAGACAGACGCGAAGCTACTTTGAAAAAAGTTTTGCCCGAATACGGGTTCAAATCTTTGGAAGAAGCCCGCGATTTATGTTTATCTAAAGGCATCGACGTTGATGCCATTGTAAAAGGCATTCAGCCTATCGCATTTGATAACGCTTCCTGGGCATATACTCTGGGCTGCGCTATCGCTATTAAAAAAGGTATTAAAACTGCTGCAGAAGCTGCAGAAGCAATCGGTTTGGGTTTGCAGGCATTTGCAGTCCCCGGTTCTGTTGGTGACAGCAGAAAAGTCGGTATCGGCCACGGCAATCTGGCAGCTATGCTTTTGAGAGAAGAAACAAAATGTTTCTGTTTCTTGGCAGGTCACGAATCTTTTGCTGCTGCTGAAGGTGCTATCGGTATTGCAAGAAACGCTAACAAAGTCAGAAAAGAACCTTTGAGAGTTATTTTGAACGGTCTTGGTAAAGACGCTGCTTATATTATTGCAAGAATTAACGGCTTTACTGCTGTTGAAACCGAATATAATTATAAGACCGGCGAATTAAAAGTTAAAAAAGAAATTCCGTTCTCTGACGGCGAAAGAGCTAAAGTTAAATGCTACGGCGCTGATGACGTTAACGAAGGTGTTGCAATCATGATTAAAGAGGGTGTTGACGTTTCTATTACAGGTAACTCAACTAACCCGACACGTTTCCAACACCCTGTTGCAGGTACTTACAAAAAATGGTGCTGGGAAAACGGCAGAAAATATTTTTCAGTAGCATCAGGCGGCGGTACAGGCCGTACACTTCACCCTGATAACGTTGCTGCAGGCCCTGCTTCTTACGGTATGACTGATACTATGGGAAGAATGCACGGTGATGCCCAGTTTGCAGGTTCATCTTCTGTTCCTGCTCACGTTGAAATGATGGGCGTTATCGGTATGGGTAACAACCCGATGGTAGGCGCTACGGTTGCTGTTGCGGTTGCCGTTGAAAAAGCTATGGCTTAAGCTTATATCATATTTAAAAAAGCAGGTATTTATTACCTGCTTTTTTTATTGAAAAATCGTTTATTTATCATTTCTTTTGTTATAATAAAATCTTCAGGCTCAGGCGAAAATTCAGGCGTTGTTTTGTCTTTTGTCGAAATATTCAACTGCAGTTCCGTCGGCAGAAATCTAAAACCGTCATAAAGGTAAAGTTTTCCGTTAGCATCAATTATTTTTAAATATTTAACTCCTGTTTTATCTAAATCCTTATTCTGCTTAAAGGCGTTAAATGAATTTTTAAAACGTGTTACATTTTTGAATTTATTTTCTATATCGTCTATATTTTGTCCGGGATTTCTTTTTATGTATAAGTCTTTGAATCTGCCGGAAAAAATTAAATCGGTATCATAAGAATTTAACAAAATTGAATATTCAAATATCAGGTTTGGTATTTGTGATTTTTTATTTACGTATTTTTTATCGGTTTTGGCATCTATAAGATATTTTGAATATAAGGTATCTAATATATGTTTTTTTATTAAGTTGTAATCGTCCAATGTAAAATTTTTCATGTTTTTTTCGGAATTATCAAGCGGTCTTGCAATTATGCTGAAATTTGGATTGCCAAGAAGAGGAGTGAAGGTGAATAGCATATTCGCCATCCTGTCGATATATATCCTGTATAATTTTTCACCTTTATCGAGGTTTTGTTCACTCAATGCTTCAACCGGAATACCGGCAGTAAAGTTTTTCGGATTATAACCCAATTCGATTGCTTTTGCGTACAGAGCGTTAAACGGACTCAGGGAGAGGTTTATCTGATAAAATTTTTCGGAATTGTCATAATCCGTCAGATATTTTACATATTTTTCCGCACGAGCCTGCATTTTAGGATTTTTGTGGTTCCAGCCTGACGTGTCAAATACGGATTGAGAGCCGGTGGCATTATAGTATCTGTCGATAAGTTCCGGTAAATCATGTTCTTTGCCGTTTTTGTCATATAAAACGATTTCCATACAATCCGCATCATAATAAAGGTCTGTATAATGTTCGCCGTCATATATATTAAGTGTTATACCAAGCCTTTTGCGCAGCTCTTTTAGACCGTCAGTTACCTCAACAAAAGTTTCAAAAGGCATTTTATTTATATAATTGTCATGTTCTTTACCGGCAGGCAATGCCCCTGCATAACAATGCAGGCATTGGTTTGAACATCCCCTTTTTGCGGTTATTGCATGTAAATTTTCAAACATAAAAGAAATTTCTTTCATGTTTAAATTTTCAAAAATTTTTATCCCGTTTTGTACACCTTCAAGTTTGTGTAAATTATAGTCGCGTAAATCCTGCGGTATGAAAAAGTTTAAAATTTTCATTCGATTGGCATATTTTTGCGCTTGAATATATTCATCATTACCTTGTTGTTGACCCGAAAAACTTATACTGTCAGCTTGTGAAGGGTTTGTATACCGTACGAGTTTAACTGTTTGAGGTGAATATTGGGTAAAAGTTATTTTTTGTACTTGCATATTTATTTAAAACTTGTAAAAAATAAATTTGCCCTTAAGATGATAATATGCTATAATT
>CALVER010000081.1 GCA_944326625.1 Candidatus Gastranaerophilales bacterium
GAACTTTGCAAAGCGAACCAACGAGGAACGAGTTGTGTGAGCCTGCATCCGTCGGCGAAGCCGTTAGGTGTTTCAGGGTCTTACCAACGGCAAGATTCCGAAACAAGTTCGGAATGACATTATAGCTATATTTCGAGCATATTTGGTGTAAAGTTGTATATAAATCCCAAAGTTACCGGGGAGCAGACCGGCTCAGACTAAGCGGTTTATTCCGATATTGCTTAACAGCACTCGTTAATAACCTTTACAATATCAAACGACGCATTAAATTTTGCAAGCGCAAACGCATTTTGCTGAACTGTTTTAAGCTTATCGGGATTGTCAACAAGCGCCGCGATAGTGTTCAAAAGCACCTCAGGCGAAATCGCGTCATCTTCGATATAAATTCCGGCGCCTTTTTCCTCCATAAACCTTGCGTTTTTGCGCTGATGATCGGCTGCAGCATGCGGATACGGAACGAAAATCGGCGCAATGCCTGACGCACAAAGCTCGGATATACTTAATGACCCTGCTCTGGACACCGCAATGTCGGAAGCTTTCAAAACGCTTACCATATCGTCAAAATACGGCTTTATAATAATATTTTTGTCATTTGTATATTCGGGATAAAGAACCGCCAAACGCTCCTCAACCGCGCTGAATTTTTTTTTGCCGGTCTGAAAAATAATCTGCATATCGTATTTTTGAGAAAGAGTTTTCAAAATTTCAACAGAGGCGGAATTTATAGACTTTGCGCCCTGAGAGCCGCCCATAATACAGAGGGTTAATTTATCCTCAAGCCCGAGTGTGCGCCGCGCCTCCTGTTTTGAAAGTTTTTTAAAGCCTTCGCGCAAGGGATTTCCGGTAATATAGCAGTTTTCGTTGTTAATAAAATCCTGAGCGCACTCAAACGCAAGCGAAACCCCGGAGGCATAAGGCGAAAGATATCTTGTGACAAGCCCGGGCTGTGCATCGCAATCGTGCATTACAAAGGGTGTTTTTAAAACCGCTGCCGCAATCAATACAGGCGCGGACACATAACCGCCGGTTCCGAAAATCACATCGGGCTTATATTTCAAGATATAATAAAACCCTTTTACAACGGCAAAACCGAGCTGTACACTCCATTTTAAAAGGTCAAGACAGGCTTTTCTCGGCATGCCCTGAACGCTTACGGGCAGAAATTTGTAGCCTTTTTGTTTTACGATATCGAATTCAAGGTTGCGCGGATTGCCGACGTAGAAAATTTCTCCGTCACTTTTAAGATAATCAGCGATTGCAATCGCCGGATATATATGGCCGCCCGTGCCGCCGCCCGTAATAAAATACCTAGTCACCCTCTACATTCCTTATTTTTTTAATGCGTTTTTTGGAAATATTCAACAAAATTCCGACCATCCACAGCGACACAATCAGGGACGAGCCGCCGTAGCTTATGAAAGGAAGCGGAACACCCGTTGTCGGAAGGAAAGAACTTGCGACGCTCATATTCAAAAACGCCTGAAATCCGATTGAAAACGTAATTCCGACCGCCAGAAGCTTGCCGTACATATCGGGACATCTTCCCGCAATCAAAAATCCCCGCTGCACAAAGGTAAAGAACAATCCGATTACCAGAATACACCCGATAAATCCCATTTCTTCGGCAATAATCGCGAAAATAAAGTCCGTATGGCATTCGGGAAGATAATAGAGTTTTTGAATTGAGCCTCCGTATCCTACCCCGCTGAACCCGCCTGAGGCAAAGGCAATCAGCGATTGAATTATGTTATACCCCGCACCCTGCGGATCGGTTTCGGGGTGCCGCCAGATTCTCAACCTCTGAAGCTGATAAGGTTTAATAATCGTTGTTGCAGCGATTACAATTGATGTAATCCCTGCTGCCACACAGCTTATAAACAGTTTCAGCGACCCTCCGGCGCACAAATAAACCACAACCGACGTCGCTAAAAGCAAAATTACCATACTTAAGTTCGGCTGCGCAAAAATAAACGCTATCATAATTAATATCGGAATGAACGCAAATACCCATTTATTCTGGTCAAACAGGTTTGCGTCATTTTTAAACGCCGATGCCAGAAGCATTACAACCGCAGGTTTTGCGAATTCCGACGGCTGAAGCTGGAATCCCGCAATATTTATCCACCTTTTCGCACCGTTTACCGTTACACCAAGAGGCGTAAAGTCAACCAGAACAAGCGCCACGACAATTATTATCATAAAAATCGTGTTCCACTGCGCTAATTTTTTGTAATCGTAGTTTGAAAAGAATTTCAGCCCGACAAATCCGACAACAAATGCCAGTATCTGCTTAATCAAAAACTGTGCGGGATTTCCGCCCTCATCAAGACATTTGGGGGCAGTAGCGGAAAATATCGCCATAAACCCGATTATTACGAGAAATGCAACCGCAACCAATAAGGTTGTATCAGGCGAAGACACAATGATACTTTGAATCGGGCGGCGCCTTTTAGGTTCTCTGTTTTCAGATCTTTGATAAGACATAGTCTTTGAAAACGTCCCCCCTCTCCTCGTAGCTTTTGAACATATCAAAACTTGCACATGCCGGCGAAAGCAATACCACATCAGGCTTTAATTCAATTCCCTTATCAATTGCCGCCTCAAGACTTTCCGCGTGTAAAATATTTTCAAATCCGCTTGCTCTGAGATTTTTCTCAAATCTTTCAGCAGCCTCCCCGATTAATACTACGGTTTTAATATGATTTTTAATATCATCACAAAAATCTTTCAGGCTTGTATTTTTATCTCTGCCGCCCGCAATAAGGACTACATCCGGATTATTAAAGGATTTTATGGCAACGGATGCCGCCTCGGGATTTGTAGCTTTTGAATCGTTATAAAAAGCGGTTTTTCCGATTTTTCCGACATATTCAAGTCTGTGCGGCGGGGATTTGAACTCTTTTATTGCCTCACGTATTGTGTCATTGTCAATTCCTGCAAGCTTTGCGCAGATTATTGCGCATTCCGTGTTCTGGTAATTGTGTTCGCCGACCAAAGGGCAGTCGGAAACCGGCATAACAAATTCAACAACTCCGTCACGTTCGTAAATAAATTCGTTATTTTTAACATAGCAGGAGTTGCCTGTTTTTCTTTCGCCGAAATAGAAAACCGTGCCGTCTGCCTGAAAATCCTTTAACCTTTCGTCACAGGCATTAAGGACGGAGAATTCGGGAGCCTGAGGCGCTTTAAAAATTTTGGCTTTTGCCGCGAAATAATTTTCAATTCCCTGATGCCAGTCAATATGATCGGGAGTAAAATTAGTCCAGACCGAGATAAAAGGCGTCAGGGTCGGGCACATTGCAATCTGGTAAGAACTCATTTCGCACACATAATAATCCAGATTGTCATCCGCAAAGTCAGAGGGCGGCTGACCTATGTTGCCGCAAGCCTTTGCCTTGAATTTTTTTTCAAAAATATGAGCGGTCAAAGCTGTTGTGGTAGTCTTGCCGTTGGTACCGGTTATCGCAACAAACGGCGTCTTACTCATTCTGTAACAAAGTTCCAGCTCGGAAATTACCGGGATATTTTTCATCCTCAAAAGTTCAATAATGGTGCTGAAAGGCGGAATCCCCGGGCTTGTTACAGCAAATTCCGACCCCTCGACAAACCCTAAAGAATGCCCGCCGGTTTCTATATGAATTCCCGATTTTTCAAGCTCAGGATCAGGCTCAACGCTTTTGCTTTCCGTTAAATAAACGTCATACCCGTGTTTTTTTAAAAACTTTGCCGCAGCCTTGCCGCTTTTTGATAACCCCAGTACCAGAACCTTTTTCATCTTATATTATCCCTTTTACAAATACCTCAAATAACCCGATTGCAAATAAAGAACAAACTAAAGAAAAAATCGCAAATACAATAACGATTTTTTTCTCGCTCCACCCGCAAAGCTCAAAATGATGGTGAATCGGCGCCATTTTGAAAACTCTTTTTCCGGTTGTCTTGAAACTTGCAACCTGAATAATAACCGACAGAGTTTCAATAACAAATACCGCCGCAATAAAGATTAAAAGAAATTCAAATTTTCCCATAACAGCCAATGTTCCCAATAAACCTCCGATTGCAAGCGAACCTGTATCGCCCATAAACACCTGAGCTTTAGGCTTGTTGTATTTCAAAAACCCGATTAATCCGCCCGCAGCAGCAGCCGAGATTATGGCAACCTCTGAATATCCCGTAAACATTGCAATCAACGAACACGCAGCAAATGCCGGAACCCCCGCTGATGCCGCAAGCCCGTCCAATCCGTCGGTTAAGTTGTATGCGTTTGAAGCCCCCGTGATAATAAATATTGAAAGCAAAGGATAAACCCAGCCCAGATTGATTACCCAGTGCCCGACGGAAAAATATGCGCCGAAAGGATTTGTCATCATAACATACAACGTCGGCAAAAGTGCAATCGCAACCTGTCTTAAGAATTTTCCGCGCGGTGTCAGCCCGTCGTTTCCTTTGCCTTTGATTTTTATATAATCATCCTGAAATCCCGCAAAAGTATAGAAAACAAGCGTCAAAAGGATTATCAAAGCATCGGTCGTGAGTCTTTGCGCGAGCATAAGCGTAATTAATGATGCCGCAATAACGGCAACGATTATAAAAACGCCGCCCGTTGTCGGTGTTCCCTGTTTTTTAGCGTGAGTTTCGGGCGCCAAATCTTTTACATACTGCCCTATCATCTTTTTCTTTAAAAAATCTATGTACGGAACCCCGAAAAGGAGGCACAAAATCATTCCCAGAAGAAATGACACCGTAATCATTATCATAGCTTACCTCTTTTTAAATTTTCAATAATCTCTTCAAACTTCATCACTCTTGATGCCTTCAAAAATATTGTATTACCGATATCCGAATTATCAAGAATGTAACGGGAAACTTCGCCGTTATTTTTGAAATATTTCACTGAAGCTCCCGCTGTTTCAAGCTCTTTGCCGATTTCAGCCGCAAGATTTCCGACCGTCAAAAATTTTACATTTTTAACATTTTGTTCCGCCAAAAACCTGCCGACTTCTCTGTGAAGCTCAATTTCAGCCTCGCCCAATTCCGCCATATCGCCTAAAATAACAACCGGATTTTCGTAAAGTTCCGCAAACGTTTTGACCGAAGCCTTCATGGAATCGGGGTTTGCGTTGTAGCTGTCGTTTATAACCTTGAACCCGCCTGCCGTTACGACTTCCCAGCGCTTTTCAATAGGCCTGTAGGCGGCCAAACCCGCTTTTATATCGTCATAACCCACCCCGAGCCTTTCCGCAGCCTCGATTATCCCTAATGAATTTTCAATATTATAATCCCCCTCAACGTTCAATTCATATTCTTTATTTTTGTAAATAAACCGCGAATATGAAGGCTTTTTCGCAAGAATTTGAACGTCTTTAAGCGAAAAATACACTTTTTCGCCGGAAAATTTCACATTTTTTTTAATTCTGTCCTGCTCAAGCGCAATAAAAACGCCATTAGGGTTAAGGTGTCCGGCGATTTCGCATTTGGCTTTCGCAATATTTTCAAGGCTGCCCAGACGCCCGATGTGAGAAGTTCCGGCATTTGTAATCAATGCAATATCAGGCTGAGCATAACGCGAAATAAGTTCAATTTCGCCCAAACCGCGCATTCCCATCTCAATAATAACCGCCTCGGTCTCAGGTTTCATCTCAAAAACCGTCTGGCAAAAGCCTATTTCGTTATTGTGGTTTGAAAAAGTCTTAACAGTCTTGAATTTGCGGCTCAAAACCGAATACATCATCTCTTTTGCCGTGGTTTTGCCGGAACTTCCCGTAATTCCTATGACTTTGGGATTAATCTTTTTGCGGTAAAAATTTGCAAGCTTCAAATAAGCCTCAAGTGTGTCCGGAACTTTGAAAACAACCCTTACCCCGTCAAAAACCTCTCCGCTTGTAGTAAAATACCCCGCAGCACCTTTTTTTAAGGCATCTTGAATAAATTTTTCACCGTCAAAATTCGCCCCCTTCAATGGGATATAAATTTCACCGGCTTTTATGCTCCGCGTATCTGTCGAAAACACATAATCCTCAAGCGTTCCGCCCGATTTTAAAACTTTTGCTCCCGTGGCTTTTACAATCTCATCTTCCTTCATATTTATAATTTTACTGCAAAAAACAACCGAAATCACAAACTTTACAAATATTAAAACTACTTGACAACAATTTTTCTGTATCGGATAATAAATTTACGTATTAGTATGCGGTAACTCGTTATGAAAAACCCCAGGGGGGCGCAACAGGCCGAATATAGCATTATAAACTTTTTCGGAATAGGTTCCCCAAAAGGGTTACGAAACCCAAAATGAAAGGAAATATGAAATGTACGCAATTGTAGAAACAGGCGGAAAGCAGTATCAGGTCGAAGAAGGCCGCTACGTTGACGTAGAATTGCTTGAAGCAGACAAAGACAGCAAAATCGTTTTTGATAAAGTTGTTATGATCGTAAACGGTAAAAAATCAAAAGTAGGCCAGCCTTACGTTACGGGCGCATCTGCAGAAGGAACCGTTCTGGCTCATGACAAAGCTAAAAAAATCATTGTTTTCAAACAAAGACCTAAAAAAGGTTACAGAAAAAAACAAGGACACAGACAAGGCTTTACAAGAGTTATGATTAACAAAATCAGAACATCAGCTCAGAAAAAAGCCGCAG
>CALVER010000082.1 GCA_944326625.1 Candidatus Gastranaerophilales bacterium
TGTCCATTGTAGCAGATTTCGTAAAATTGTGCAACTTATAATTACTCCAGAAATATGATAAAAAATTTTAACGGTTTGAGTAAAATACTTGTATGTACGAGTACGAATTGGAATATGAAGACAAAGAGCTCAAAAAAGTCGGTCTTGAGCTGATGTTTATGACGCCGGAAAAGTGTGAAAAGTCTGACGGCATTACTGCGGTTGAGCTGGCAAAGCTTGTTGATCTGCCGGTTGATGTCGTTAAGAAAAAGCTTAATATTCTAAAAGATGCCGGAATTGTCCGCGTAAAAGGGATTAATCCGAAGTTTTGGAAGTTTGATGAGTATAATTTCCAACGCATGGATGAGCATGACGATATTTTTAAACTTTTGTGCAGCTTTGATGACGTGGATTTTGACAGATATTTTACTTATTAAACTATTTCCCTATGCAGAAATTACTAAAAACATTGTCTAAAATTTCTTCGGTTATGGATTCTCCGATAACTTCGTTGAATGCTGCTAATGTGTCCCTTACATCAATTGATATTAAATCCAGCAGTTCATGTCTGTCTATGCCCTCTAAAGCACGTACCAAACATTCACGGGCTTTGGAAAAACATTTTTCTTGACGTTTATTTATTACAAATTCGGTTTCTTCGTTTGTAAAGTTATATACGTTAGTTTTAATCTTTTCCCGTAATTTGTCTATGCCTTCGCCGGTTAATGTTGAAATATAAATGGCTTTTTTATCTCTGCGTTTTTCGATTAAATCGCATTTGTTTGCTATAATAAGATGTTTTTTATCTTTTATAAGGTCATAAATTTCTTTGTCTTCTTTGGTAAGGCCGCTTGCCGAATCGTAGATAAATAATATCAAATCAGCATCTCTGGCGGATTGTTTGGAAAATTCTATACCTATTCCTTCAACCTTGCCGACATCTTCGGTATCTCGTATTCCTGCTGTATCAATAAGCGTGACCGCTACATCCATGTCCAGTGTTTCTGTTAAAACATCCCTTGTGGTTCCTGCAACATCCGTGACAATTGCTCTGTTTACATTCAGAAGTTTGTTAAACAGCGAAGATTTGCCAACATTTGGACGTCCTACAATCGCTACTTTTATCCCCTGTCTCAGAATATCGGATGATTTTGCGCAGACAAGAACTCTGTCGATTTCTTTAAGTAGTTTATTAAATTCAATTTTTAAAAGATCGTAATTCGGGTCGCGTATATCATCAGGAAAATCTAAAGATGCGACTATTAAGGACAAGCTTATAAAGAGTTGTTTTTTTAACTCCTGTATTTCATGAAATAGCGCTCCAGAAAGATTATTTGCGGATTTTTTTGCAAAGTTTTGTGTCTTGGCATGGATTAAATCTGCTACGGCTTCCGCTCTTGACAAATCAATTTTGTTATTCAGAAATGCTCTTTTGCTAAATTCGCCCCTATCCGCTATTCTTGCACCGTTTTGTAAAATCAGGTCGAGAATATTTCTTAATACATTCACTCCGCCATGACATTGAATTTCTATCACATCTTCTCCTGTGAAGCTGTGCGGCTTTGCAAATGCCAGAATTATAACTTCGTCAATTTTATTGCCGTCATCATCTTTTATCCAGCCATGTGCAATTTGTCCGGGATAAATTGGCTGCCCGTAAAATATTTTTTTCGTGATATAAAAACTGTCGTCACCTGAGATTCTTATTACTCCTACTCCGCCGGTGCCTATTGGTGTTGCTATTGCTACTATTGTATCGAAAGTATTAATTGTTGTCATAACTTAATTATACATGAAAACTTTTTTAATGTATAATAAAAATTATGGAAAAAATTAATGAGCTTATTACGGATAATAAATTTGAACAGGCAAAAGAAAGACTGGAAGAAGTTTTAAGAACTAATCCAAAAAATATTGAAGCTTTAAAACTTTTGGGGCTTTGTTACGTTAATTTGGAAAAATATAAAGAAGGACAAAGTATTTTTGAAACGGTTGTGAAATATTTGCCTGATGATGCTTCAAGCTGGTTTTATCTTGCGAATTGCTATGATAATCTTGAAGATTTTTTGCATGCAAAAACCGCATATCTTGAAGTTATAAAGCTTAGACCTGAATATGTGGAAGCTTATAAAAATTTATGTGTTGTTTATGTTAAGTCAAATGACGCTCAAAAAGCAGTTGAACTTGGCAAAAAAGCGCTTGAACTCGTGCAAGATGATTATTCTGTCTATTATATTATCGGCACTGCCAGCATGACTCTTAAAAATTTTGAAGACAGTGTTTATTATCTTGAAAAAGCACTTGAATTAAATCCCGAACATTCACAGCTTTATAATAATCTCGGGACATGCTATGTGACTATCGGAAATCTTGACAAGGCTTATGAAAATTATTTGAAGGCAAGCGAGTATGATCCGGATAATTCCGTGACTTATTTTAATATCGCATCTGTTTTACAGATTCAAAACAAGCACAAAGAGGCATGTGAATATTTTAAAAAAGCTTATGAAAAAGAACCTCTTGACAGCTATCTCGTTGCGCTTGCTCTTTCTGAGGTTAAATGCGGCGATATTAAGTCCGCGATTGAACATTATAAATATTTGATTGTGCATTATCCCGAAAAACACAATTATCAATATAATTTGGTTTGCTGTTATGAATTAATAGGCGAGTATCAGCTTGCGGTTAATATTTTGCAAAATCTCGTCATGTTAAATCCAAAATCCGTAAATATGGCGCATAAGCTCGCAAATCTTTATCTCAAGCTTAATCAGCCGCAGTATGCCAAACAGATTTTTGAAAAAATCTTAATTCAGGGTAATGTATCTTTTGAACTTTATTATGAATTCGCTCATGTCTGCATTTTGACTAATGATTTTGAAAGAGCCGAAAAGATTTTGAAAAAAGTCATTGAGCTTAATCCCGAATATGCTCCGGCACATAAAGATCTTGGCGTTATTTATCTTACAAAGCGTTTATTTGATTACGCAAAAGATGAGTTTGAAACCGCCTATAAACTTGCTCCTGATAATTATTCAATTATTTTTGAATATGCAAATTATCTTCATGCTACGACTGATTTTAATCGTGCCGATGAAATGTACAGTAAAGCTCTGGCTATTGAACCGGAAAATCCTAATGCACTTGGTTTTTCCGCATTAAATAAAATTCAGCTTCAGGATTTGGATAATGCAAAAGAACAAATTGACAGCGCATTGAAATTTGCTAATGATCAGCCGTTTTTATTGTTTATTGCAGGCAAAATAAGATTTTTGTTAAAAGATTACGAGGAAGCCAAAAGATTTTTGATAAAATCTTATGAAGGCGATAAAACAAATGACTGTGAAAATCTTCTCGGGCTTTGTTATTTTGAATTAGGCAATTACGAGCAGGCAAATTCAATATTTAAAAATCTGCTTGAAAAAAGTCCCATGAATATAAATATTCTCTTAAACAGTGCAAAGTGCTATGCAAAGCTTAACAATAATGACGCAGCTTTAGAACAGCTTGAGCATGCCGTGGAAATTTTTCCCGATTGCGAGGAAGCTCAAGAGCTTATTCGTGAATTGTCCTGATACTAAAAAATCGGCTTTCGATGACAGCCGACTTTAAAGAAAATCTATTTAGTTTTGTTTAAGCGAGTCCTAAAACTTTTTTGTACCATGAGAATGTTTCTAATTCTAAACCATTAAAAGTTGTCTTTAGGCATTGGGCTTTTAAATAGTCTTCGAACTCGTCATTGAATTTGGATTTGACCTTTTTTTCTTCGGTCTTTGTTACGAGTGTTGCCATAGAATCCTACTCCTTTTCCTTCAGTTATTTTTCTATAACTTCGTGTATATTATAGCACGTTATTAAGAATTTTTCTAGTAGTATAAAAGACGTAAAAATAAAAACTTGCGCAGGAAAAGGGATTTAATTGTAAATTTTTGTTAAGAATTTGCCGGAGAATTATAGCGGTAAATTTTTATAATTCTTAAGAATTAATTTTAAAGAAGTAAATTTTTGTTAATAAAAGCAATGTGAATTCAACTTTACACGGAATGAATTTTTTGGTAAAATGTATATTGAGGAGCAGGGAAATTAAAAAGCATCTATTAATATCATCAATTATAGCATTGAGTTTAACAGGTATTGCGGCAAATGCTGCAATGACGCCGGAGGTTAACGCCTTGTATCAGGAAGCATGTTCTGCGGAATATCAGAACAATTTTCCGGATGCGATTGAAAAATTAAAAAAAGCAATTACGTTAGCCGGCAACGACAGCATGTTATACACCAAACTTGCCGGTATATATTCTGATTTAGGCGAATATGATTTGGCTTTGCAGGCTTATTCCAAAGTTTTGGAATTAAAGCCGGATGATGCATTTGTTTATATAAGTGTCGGAAGTATTTATGAAACACAAGGCAAATACAAAGAGGCTCTGGCGGCATATAATAAGGCAATACAGATTTTTCCGGAATACAAATACAATTATTTAAATATTGCAAATGTTCAATATAAAATGCAGGATTACAAAACCGCTGTGGAAAGTTACGGCAAGTTTTTGGAAATTTATCCTCAACACAGAGAAGCGCGGGAAAATATTGCATCTGCCTATCTTGTTTTGGATATGCCTGAAAAAGCTGTTAAGGAATACACAACTTTATACAACAAAAATAATTCAGCATTTAGAGATTACGCAAATTACGGAATAGCTTTGGTAAAAACCGGCGATTATTCAAAAGGCTCTGAAATCTTGGAAAAAGCAGTTGAACTGGATCCCGAAAACACATCTTGTCATATTAGTCTTGCGCTTGCATACCAGGAACTTGGCAATAATGATTTGGCTCTTGAACAATATGCAATTGTGTTTAAACAACTTCCGAATTTACATTCCATAAGGCTTGATTATGCAAATCTTCTGGCGGATATGAAGAAAAATGCAGAGGCAATTGAACAGTATAAAATTTATGCACAAAATTATCCGACGGACGCAAGAGTTTATAAAAATATGGCAATTGTGTATAAGCGTATAAATGATTTGGATTCTGCGATTGATAATTTTGAAAAAACACTTGCCATAAAATCCGATGATACAGATGTGAAAAAAGATTTGGCGGAATGTTACCATGCCAAAAAGGATTATATATCCGCTTTAAAATATTATGATGAAGTTTTGAAGGTTAAGCCTGATGATTTGGAAGCAAAAACAAATAAGGCTTTTGCACTCCATGCATTGGATCAATATGATGAAGCAATTGCTTTGTATGAAGAGGTTTTGAGTATAAAAAGCAATCCGACCGTAGATTCAAATTTGACAAAAGCAATTGTGGCACAAGGTTTTGTATCTTTGAATGCGAAGAATTATTCAAAGGCGTCAGAGTATTTCCAAAAAGCGGTAGCGCGTAATTCTGCGGATGATTACGCATACTACGGATTGGCAAAATCCTTAAGAGGCTTGGGGGTAAATGATAAAGCATCGGAAATGTATGAAAAAGCAATTGCCTTAAATCCTGATAAATCATTATACAGCACGGAATACGGTGAATTTATATCTTCGTTGTACAGTCGTCAGCAGAATGTAAATGATGCTGATGGTACTGATTTACCTGAAATTTCTTTGAATGATAACGGTGATATTCAGGCAAAACCGGTTGATTTGTCAAAGAGTAAAGATTTAGTGACTCTTGGTGATGAAAATTACAGGAAAAAAGATTTTGATCTTGCCGTAAAAAATTATCAGGAGGCGCTTGCGATCAACCCTAACGACGAAGTTACACTGCTTAAAATCGGTAATATTTACGGCATGAAAAATGACAACAAAACTGCCGCTGAATTTTACAAACGTGCAATTGTTGTGAAACCGGATTATGCGGACGGGTGGTTTAATCTTGGTTTAGCCTATGCAAATGAAAAGAATTATCCCGAGGCCAAAAAATCTTTCGGCAAAGTGGTTGAATTAAAGCCTGATTATGCTTATGCCTATTATGCTCTGGCAATAGCTTACGAGACAGAGGAAAACAAACCTGAGGCTTTGAAGTATTACAAATTATTCCTGCAATATAATAAAGATGCGGAAAACGTTGCACAGGTTCAGGATAAAATAAGAAGTCTGGAAAAATGAAGAAATTAGTTCTTTGTTTAGCTGTATTTTTAATTGTTTTTTGCACATGCGGCTGCAACCGTGACAAAGCGGCAATACTGTTTAACCGTGACAAAATTACGGTTGATAATGTTATGAACTACAGTACGGTATTCCGGCCGAATGAGAGGATATATTACCTTGTAATCATACCGAAAAAGATTAAAACCCGCGCCATAAATATTCAGGTAATTAAAAAAGACAACAAATATATGACATTAGGGTATAACCTTTACTGGAGTTATTCAGCGGTGTTAAAGGATGATCAGATGTATTATTACGATGATTATGTCGTGATATCGCAGCCCGGATTGTATATTATGAAGGTGTTTTCAAAAGATAATCCGCAAAAGACGCTTTGTATGGCGCAATTTTTGGTGCAGGAATAGATTTTGGGCTTGAAAAATTCGGAGAAAAATGT
>CALVER010000083.1 GCA_944326625.1 Candidatus Gastranaerophilales bacterium
GGTGCTGATTCATTAGATACAGTTGAATTGGTTATGGCATTTGAAGAAGAATTCGGCTGCGAAATCCCTGATGAAGAAGCTGAAAAAATCCAAACAGTTCAAGACGCTGTAAACTATATTGACTCACATTCATAATCTGAATAATATATTTATTCGTTGAAAAAGTTTGCGAGAGTGAGAAATATTCTCTCATTCTCGCATATTTATTGTAAAGGAATAGGAGATGACAAAAAGAAGAGTAGTAATCACAGGGCTGGGAGCAGTTTCGCCGTTTGGTGTCGGCGTTGATAAGTTATGGAACAGTCTTGTTGAAGGAAAAAGCGGAATAAGTACTTCCGAATCCATTGATATATCAAAACATGTTGTAAAAATTTCCGGTGAAGTCAAAGACTTTGACCCTGAACAGTATTTGGATCCCAAAGAATCCAAAAGAATGGACAGATTTATTCAATTTGCAATGGTAGCGGCTGATGAGGCTATTGCTGATGCAAAATTGGAAGAAGTACATGACGTAGATCCTTATAGAATAGGTGTTATGGTAAGTTCTGCCGCAGGCGGCTTCAGAACTTTTGAAGAAAACCACAAACGTATTTTGGAAAAAGGACCGAACAAATGTTCACCGTTTACTATTCCGATGATGATTGTAAACATGCCATCCGGCAGAATTTCCATAAAATACGGTTATAAAGGTGTAAATAAAGTTGTGGTTTCAGCATGTGCAACAGGTACCCACACAATCGGCGACGCGTTCAGAACCATCCAATACGGCGACGCTGATATAGTAATTGCAGGCGGTACGGAAGCAACGATTTGTGATGTCGGTATCGGTGCATTTGCAAGCGCAAGAACCCTTTCACACAGAAACGACGAGCCTGAAAAAGCTTCACGTCCGTTTGACAAAGACAGAGACGGATTTGTAATGTCAGAAGGTGCAGGCGTTTTAGTTTTGGAAGAATATGAGCATGCCAAAAAACGCGGTGCAAAAATTTACGCTGAAATCGTTGGTTACGGTCAAACAGCTGACGCTTATGACGTTGTTGCCCCGTGCCCTGACGGTAAAGGTGCAACTAAATCAATGGAATTTGCATTGCAGGATGCAGGTTTAAAAACCGGCGATATCCAGTATATCAACGCACACGGTACAAGCACCGGGCTTGGCGATGTCGCGGAATCCAATGCTATCGCAAAATTGTTCGGCGACAAGCAGCAAAATCCCAACCTCCGCGTAAGTTCAACCAAATCAATGCACGGGCATGTTTTGGGTGCAACGGGTGCTATTGAGGCGATTGCCTGCATAAAAACAATTAATGAAAATATTGTTCCGCCGACAATTAACCTTGATAATCAGGACGAAAACGTCGGTGATTTGAATTATGTTCCTAATAAAGCCCAAAAGGCTGAGGTGCATGCCGCCCTTTCAAATTCATTCGGATTTGGCGGGCAAAACGCTTCTTTGATATTTAAAGAAGTTTAAGTAGTTATTATAAAATATATTAAAAAAGCCCTGTTCAGGGCTTTTTTAATATTTAATTTTCAATCAAAACTCTGTCGAGGCAGACTTTTGGCGAGTATTTCCATTCGCGGTAGGTTATACGTTTGACCTTAAACCCGCAGCGTTCAAGGATTGCCTGTTTTTTCATATTGGAAACGGTTTGTTTTACGTTGTCTTCAACCCCGTCGATTTCCACTATGAATTTTTTATCCACCAATAAGTCAGCTTTCAAGCCTGCAATTTCGCTTCCCGCAAGAACTTCATGTCCGAGTTCGCGCATTTCAGATGCTATTTCACGTTCAAGATTGTTTTTGTATTCGTTTTCGTCGATTTGCAAGTTTTCAAGCGCTGCTTGTTTATTTTGATATTCTTTTATGTATGAAATATAGTTTCTGAAATGACCTTCCGGAAGGTTTGTTATGTCGCGTGAAACAAAGTTTACAACCTTGTATCTCGCACGGGTAATCGCAACGTTAAAGAGGTTCGGTTTTTGTAAAAACGTTGCGCTTTGTGCGTGGCTGTTGTTTGCAAAAGCCCATGACATAAGGATTATGTCGCGTTCATCTCCCTGAAATGTATGAGCTGTACCGATTTCTACCTGATGTTTTCTGAGCATATGATCTGACAGAACTTTTGAAACAGAGGTTTTCAACTGTTCCACCTGCGCTCTGAACGGTGAAATTATGCCGATAGATACAGGGTTATCGGGGTTTTTGCGTTCATCTTCTATAATTATTTCGTGTAACTTTTTGATTACGGCTTCGACTTCGGGAAGGTTGCGTGTTGCGTCATAATCAACTTTGCCTTCCGGCACTTCTACAAGCTCAAGAACCTTTTGACCGCCAAAGTCTTTTCTCATAACCCTTATTCTGTCGCCGTAAAATTCATGGTTTGAAAATTCTATAATCGGCGGCAGGCTTCTGAAATGTTCGTCAAGCATTACGGAATTCATTGAATAGTAATCTGCAAGGTCGAACATGGAATTTGTTCTGAAACGCCACATTAACTGGTATTTGTCCGGAATTCCGTATTGATTTAAGAAAGACTGTTCTTTTGCTTTTTCTAAGAATGACAAATGCGGTAATTGTTTGTCGTCGCCCACGATTACTGCGCGTTTTGCGCGGAACATTATCGGGAAGCAGCTTGCAATATCGCATTGTGACGCTTCATCAATAATTGCAACGTCAAACATTCCGGGTTTCATAGGCAATGACCCTGAAACCGCATAAGTTGTTACGCACCAGCAGGGGAATGCCTCCAGAAGCGGTCTGAAATCTTCTTCTTCCAAAATGCGGTTTTGGAGATTTTTTTTGCGTTCAACAAGTGATTTTGCGTGAACTTTTAATCTCTGGCATTTTATCTGGTCGCGTAAAAGTCCTTTTAAAGCTTCACGGCGTTTGTTTTTTAATATGTTCACCGCAAGATTTTTTTGTTTTTTCTTCATCTGGCGGATTTGTTCCATAAGTACATGAAGGTTGCCTGTTTTTTGAATATCAGCTTCGATTTTTCTTAAATTACAGTTCATAAGCGCAACTTCAAGCTCTGCGCTCAGTCTTGAAAGATTTTCGTAATTTACGTCGAATTCGTTCAGTTTGAGAATTTTTTTAAGGTGTCTAAGGCTTGTAAAATTCGCGATATTAGCAAAAAATCCTGCTTTTTCCATATTGTTATGCAGAATTTTTATGATTCCTGACACCATATCAATTTCGCTTTTTTTGAGCTGGGTTGTTATGAATTGCATTTGTCCGATTGATTTTTCGTGTTCGGTTGTTTCTAAAGACAAGTCATGCCATTCACGTTCAAGCTTTATAATTTGTTCGCATTTTTTTTCTGTCTGGTTAAGCAAATTCAAATGCTCTTTCATATCTTTTGTGTCTACAAGGAGGCTGTCTTCATAGTCGCTGTCAATGTCCACCTTGCCTGACAACAAGTCCTGCAGTTGGTAGCTCAATTGTTTTTGATAATTCAAACGTCCTGCACGCAGAGCCAAAAACGGCGCGCCGAGTTCATTCAAGCGTTCCGCAACAACGTCGACGGCTTTGTCCATGCGGGAAGCCACAAGAACTGTTTTTCCGTTTGCAATCAAGTGTGCGACAAGGTTTACGATTGTCTGAGATTTTCCTGTTCCCGGAGGACCTTGTACGGCTATGAATTTGCTGTTATCAATATTTTTGATAACTTTTTCCTGTGAATCGCTTAATGATAAAGGAGTTATCGGGTAGAAATCAGTAATTTCATTCAAATCTTTTATCGGAACGGATTTTTCTTTTGCATGAACATATTCATCATTAATTATGCTCAAAGCTGTTTCACGGTAAATTCCGCTCGGTTTTTCCGCAATCTGGGTTAATTCGTGCAGCACACCTGCGGTGACTGACGGACGTTTTGTCAAAATTATTGCGCTTTGATAGGTTACAACAACTTTATCAACTTTTATTGAGGATTTTTGCGCTGTTTCGCGTTCTTCTTCTTCAATTAATTCGTCAATATTTTCCGAATCTATTTTTTCTTTGTAAAAATCTTTTGCTTCGTCTTTGGAAATATTATCTTCTGTTTCGTTGTCATTTGAGGTTTGGCTGATTTCAATTTCAGGAACAACTGACTGTAAAGTTGTCAGAAATATGTCTAACTTTTCCTGTGTAATAGGCAAATCCGGCACTACATCCAGAATACCTTCCAAAAGCAGATCGACTTCATCTTCGTCATCGTTTTTTTTCATTAAAGCTGCAAGCGCGCCGGTGTTCAGAGAAAGCATTTCATCCTGCGGTATACAGTTTATGTTTACCCCGTTTCTTTCAAGCCGGCATGGGACATACAAAAGCGGAGTCAAAAATTCGTTTTGTTTTTTGGATTTGTTGTTTTTGCCAACAAGAAAAAGATAACCGTAAATCAGGTATTTGTCTTTTGTGCTTAATTCACTTTGAATCATTAGTTCCGTCAGCTTGCTGTCGGAACCGTCAAGTTTAAGATATTCTTCGCCGGTTGTGAATAATTGCTCTTCTCCGGGAAGAAAAATCCATTTGTTATCTTTATCTGCCTTAAGGTTGCGGAAAGTGGAACTTTTAACCTCTTCTCTTACGCAATCGTGAAGATACTGGCTTAATTTCTTGATAAAACTGTTATTGAATGCCGAATTGATGGCTTTTGTTGCTTCTTGTAACATATTTTCTCCTGCTTGTTTATTATATCATTTTACGCTAAAATATGGAATATGGACATCATCAAAATAAATGATAATTCAGATAAATTGTATTATATCGGGGGCATTGTCCGCGATAAACTTCTCGGCGTCCCAAGTTTGGATGTTGATATAACGTATGTTGGCAATGCGATTGAATACTGCTCAAAATTCGGCGAAGTTATTCAGGAAAATCCGGCATTTGGCACGGTGCGTGTAAATGTCGACGGGCGTGT
Source organism: Candidatus Gastranaerophilales bacterium (assembly GCA_944326625.1). Lineage (GTDB taxonomy): Bacteria > Cyanobacteriota > Vampirovibrionia > Gastranaerophilales > Gastranaerophilaceae > SIG32. Next base: position 4,907 of record CALVER010000083.1, read on the forward strand.
AATTGACTTTGCATCTACGCGTGCTGAAGTTTATGAGAAAAAAGGGCATCTGCCGGTTGTAACTAAAATCGGTTGTTCTTTAGAAGAAGATGTTATGCGGCGTGATTTTACCGTGAATGCGCTTGCAATGAGTGTTTCTACGGGTGAAATAGTGGATTATGTCGGCGGACTTGAGGATTTAAAAAGTAAACTCCTCAGGGTTTTGCATGAAGAAAGTTTTATTGATGATCCGACAAGAATTATTCGTGCTTTGAAATTTCGCGCGCGGTTCGGGTTTGAACTGGAAGAATATACAAGGCGTCTTCAAGAGGACTATCTGGCGCATATAAATTATAATATGTCTTATAAGCGCGTTAAAAAAGAGCTTATTGAAACTTTTAATCTTAATTCACAACGCGCGTTTGAAATTTTTGTAAACGAAGATATTTATAAGCTCGTTTCGCCCAGAAAATTTGTATTGCCGGATGTTAATATCGAAGAGCTTATAAAAAAATATCCTGTAAATAATGTTTGGCTTGTTTATTTCGGGCTTTTACCTGATTTATCCCGTATGGAGATTACAAAAGAAGAAAGAAAAATTATTGTAGATTTTCGTATACTCGGCGCTTTAAAAACAGATTTTGAAATTTATAAAGCATTCCAAGATCTTGCTTTGGAAAGTATTTTACTTTACGGAATTGCAAAAGATATGAACGCTGCAGTGAGGTATCTTGATGTATTGCGCCATATAAAGATTTCCATAACCGGTGAGGATTTAAAACGTCTGGGTATAGAACCGTCACCTGAGTATCAGGAAATTTTTGATTATGTTTTAAAGGCAAAATTAGAAAATCCTCAAATAACTTATGAGGACGAAATTGCGCTTGCCAAAAAATTTAAAAATTGATATAATAAATTAGAAAAAAAGGAGAAAAAGCTTATGGAAAAGGAAAGATTTTTGACAACCGGGGGGGGCCGTCTCTCCTAGCTAGATTTAACAAGGGTTTTGGCGGTATTGGTTTAGTAAAGTTACTAAGATACTATGGCACTAAGGCACTAAGAAGTAACAGTTTGGATAGAGCTGTAGGTCGGCATTACTATGCCGACAGTAAATTTTATAGTCGGGTTAGTAAATCCGACCTACAAAGCAGTGTTCAAAGGGAACCTGTCATCCTGAACTTGTATCAGGATCTAATTAAAAAAAGATCCCGCAATAAATGCGGGATGACGTTAGTATCATGTCATTGCGAGGTGCCAAAGGCACGACACCATGTAAGACAATATTCGTGCGACTTGTCATGTCATTGCGAGGTCGAGCGAAGCGAGGCCGTGGCAATCGCAAGGTCGTTGGAATTGAATGAGATTACGACGTCCTGCGCCACTCCTCGTAATGACAAAGACTTGTCATGTCATAGTGATGTGTTAGCTGAAGGATATCAACAGATGTGCCCCCGCCCCCGAATTTCAAACACTCGCAAGCTCGTGTTGAAATTCAACCCCGCCGTGGTGGGGGTACACCCTGTGAGCGAAGCTCACGGTAAAGAACTTAACGTCCTAACGTCTTATCGTCTTAACGACTTTAAAAAGAAAACCGGTGCTACGCACGTAGACATG
>CALVER010000084.1 GCA_944326625.1 Candidatus Gastranaerophilales bacterium
TTTATAAAGAAATATAACAAATGTAAAATATTCAACATAAAAATTTACGTTATGAAACATTTTGCACAATTCGGGCATGGTTTGTGCTAAGTTAAATATTGTGAAAGAGATTATTTAAGGAGATTAATGAATGTCTGAATATTTGAGCAAGGAAGAGATTAAGCAATGGAGAAGCTCATTAGAAAAGATTACATTAGAAGAATTCGCTGCCAGACTTGGAAAAAAATTAGAAGAAGATAAACACACAAACGATATCGTTGATATAGTTTTGAAAGGTCAGCCCGTAATCTCCAATGACACTGATGAATGGTCACAGAGCCGCACAGAAAGATTAAGCACAATTGCGGACAGAGCTTATGCCCGTGAACGCGAAATCGCTCCGTCACCGTTTGTAGCGCCGAAACACGAGGTTCAACCGGCAGCTAAAAAACCTGCAGCACCTAAAAAAGCAGCTCCAAAACCTGTTAAGGCCGAAAAATCAACGCCTGCAAAAGATTTAAGAGAAGAAGTGAGAATAGTTTTCAAAAAAGCACTCACTGACAGAGAACAAAAAGTCTTTGATTATTTTGCACAAAATACCAACAAAATAGTTTACGCCAAAGATTTGGCTGAACTTCTTGATCTGCCGAGAGATTATGTTTACAAATACATCAAAAATCTCCGTGCAAAAATCGAAGGCGACAATCTTAAAAACGCAGATAAAGGCGGTTTTATCCTGTCTTTATAAAAAATTTAATAACCGAATCTTAAAAAAGCCTCTTATTGAGGCTTTTTTGCATATTTTATTTTTAATTCTCTTATTTTATCGGCAATCAAATTTTCGCGGGTCGGGACAGAGACTTTTTCAGCGGAATTAGGGAAAAGAATATCGTCCTCATATTTAGCAATTTCCTTTGCCGCAAAAAATTTTGCCGGGATAGAGGTATTTTCGGAATTTTTCAAAGTTTTTCGGGCGCCTGAACCGCCGTCATCAATATAATAATCCTCATTCCTGAATCTTTTTTTATCTGACATATCCTGCACTTTAACTTTAAAAACGCTGTATTTATTAAGCCCGAATTCATCAGGTTCTGCATAGTTTTTCACAAGCCTTTTGCCGAATTCATTTTTAACAAAAACATCTCGACCGTCGTAAATAACTTCGGTCTTAACTTTTTTCAACGGATTTATAATATTACGAATAAATGCTTTTTCATAATCGGGCTTATCCACAAAAATTTCAGCCAAAGCTTTGGCGCCGCCGTCTTTCAGCCGAAATCCCGTAAATGATTGATTATTCAAAGGGGTAATATACATAAACTTTCTCCTTTAACAAATCTAAAACCCCTGAAAAAAAAATTTGCCACTAATCATCTTTAACCGTTTTGGTCACAAGCGCCGCAAGAAGCAGACACACAGCACCGATTAAAAATGCGTATTCCCAATGGTAATTTACAAGCCCTTCTCCCGCGTCAAATACGCATTTGGAAATAAACCACGCAACAAGCGTACATACAAACACCTGCGGACCCGCTATAAATATATTGAATATACCCATAACAGACCCTTCCGTGCCTTTTTTAATGTATTTTGAAAGCATGGCAAAAGGCAGAGCACAAATACTTGCCCAGCCTATTCCGGCAAATCCCATTAAAAATGCCACGTAAACCGTGTTTGCAGTCATTGCCATACCCAGATACGCAAGAACCATTGACAACAACGCAATTATATGAACCCTCTTATTGCCGAATTTCTGAGCCAGAGCGCCAATCGGAATTGCGACAAGAAAACAAACAAGGTTAAATATCGCAAAACAAATTGACGAAAAATTAGTTCCGTTTACAACAGCGTCCTCAAACGCATGCCTCGCGGTTTCGCTGGCAGTTGTCAAATCGGGCACCCCGAAAAGCGTGTGAATTGAATACTGCGTGAAAAATATCAGCATACACATCGTACTCATCCACGTAAAAAATTGCATAAGACAAATTTTTGAAACCTCAGGCGACATCAAAAAGAAATTTTTCAAAGAATCCCAAAAACTGTCTTCCTTAATATTAGCCACTGCTGCATCTTTAACAATTTCTTTATGAGTTTGATGTTCTTTAATGGTAACGCAAGTCCAGAGCATTCCGAGAGAAAAAGCCAGAGCCGCCATAATAAACTGTGCAGGAACAGACATCTGGAAATTAAAAAAGTATTTCAAAAAAGGTGCTGCGCCCGCTGCAACAACAGATCCCAGACCGATTGCGAGGCTTATATAAGAATTTGCCATGGCATGCTGCTCCTGAGGAACAACATCGGGAATTAACGCTCTATAAGGGCCTTGCGCAACATTTATACACGCATCAATAACCCAAATCATAATTGCCGCAACCAAAAGCGCCGTCCAAATCGGAAGGTCAAATCCGACAACACTTTCCAACTGAATTGCGACATGCTGTGAATTCGGGAAAATCCACAACGCCAAACTTGCAATCAAAGCACCGCCCAGCAAATACGGACGTCTTCTGCCAAATCTTGATACTGTTTTGTCACTCAACGCACCGACTAAAGGCTGGACAACCATGCCCGTAAAAGGCCCGGCAAGCCAGATTAAGCCGTACAAAAACGGTGACGCACCGAGATTCTCGGTAACAGGCCCGGACAGAATAATTCTCATCTGCCACGCAAACTGCAGCCCGAAAAATCCGAGTGCAAAATTCAAAAATTGAAGAGTACCAAACTTCTTTAAATCCGACATTGCTTCTCCATATTACACTCTTTTAACAGCCGCGTCAATCAATCCCTTGAACAAAGGATGCGGTTTATCCGGACGAGACTTAAATTCCGGGTGGAACTGGGACGCCACAAACCAGTCATTTTTCGGTAATTCAACGACTTCTGCGAGCATTCCGTCAGGCGACATGCCGGAAAATACCAGACCTGCATCGGAAATTTGTTTCAAATATTCATTATTAACTTCATATCTGTGTCTGTGGCGTTCTGAGATTTTTTCTTTGCCGTAAGCTTTAGCCGCAACAGAACCCTTTTTCAAAATACAGTCATAAGCGCCCAAACGCATTGTGCCGCCGTAGCCTTTGACGTTTTTCTGCTCCATCATCAAATCAATTACGGGATACTGCGCATTTTCATCAAATTCAGCGGAATTTGCGCCTTTTAGCCCCGCAACATTACGGGCATATTCAATGACCGCGCACTGCATGCCGAGGCAAAGCCCCAAAAACGGAAGGTTATTTTCTCTTGCGTATTTAATAACGTTTAATTTACCTTCAATTCCGCGTACTCCGAAACCTCCCGGAACAACTACCGCCTGAACCTCTTTCAAAAGTTCCTTGCAGCGTTTTTCGTCAATACATTCTTCCGAATTTATCCACTTAACCTCAATTGCCGCATCGTTTGCGTAGCCTGCGTGTTTCAAAGCTTCAACAACGGATATATAAGCGTCGGAAAGCTTTGTATATTTGCCTGCAATTGCGACTTTTACGGTCTTTTTCGGGTTTTTAATCTTTTCAACAAGCTGCTGCCAGCCTTTTAAATCAGGATTTTTTGATTTAACCCCGAGCATCTGAAGAATTACATCCGCCATTTTTTGTTCTTCGAGCGCAAGCGGAACTTCATAGATACTTTTCATATCACGGCACTCAATAACAGCGTCTTTCGGAACCGAGCAGAAAAGCGCGAGTTTTTCTTTCTCTGTTTTCGGAATAGCACGGGTTGTGCGGCAGACAAGAATTTCCGGCTGGATGCCGTAGCTTCTCAAAACGCTTACGCTGTGCTGTGACGGTTTTGTTTTTAATTCGCCTGATGTCGGCAAATACGGCAAAAGCGTACAGTGAACGGATATTGCATTGCCTATTCCGACCTCAGATTTGAATTGGCGGATAGATTCAATAAACGGCAAACTTTCAATGTCGCCGATTGTTCCGCCGATTTCAATCAGCTGAAAATCAGGCTTGAATTGTTTTGTGGCGCCTGCAATTCTTGACTTAATCTCGTTTGTGATATGCGGAATAACCTGAACGGTTGCGCCGAGGTAATCGCCTTTTCTTTCTTTTTCAATAACTCTCTGGTAAACGCTTCCGGAAGTTACGTTATTGAATTTGCCGAGGTTTGTATCGGTAAATCTTTCATAGTGCCCCAAATCCAAATCCGTTTCGGCGCCGTCATCGGTTACAAAAACTTCACCGTGCTGAAAAGGGCTCATTGTCCCGGGGTCAACGTTTATATACGGGTCAAATTTCTGGTTAATAACAGAAAACCCGCGCGCTCTTAATAATTTTCCCAAAGATGCCGCGATAATTCCTTTGCCTAATGAACTTACAACACCGCCTGTAATAAAAATGTATTTTGTCATATTTACCCCAATTTTTACTGTCAAACCTCACCCGATGCGCCGCAGACGCATTAATTAATTTTCGGAACCTTAAAAAATCCGTTTTCTTCTTCAGGAGCGTTTGCCATTAATTCTTCTTTTGTCTGCTCGTAAACAACTTTGTCCTCTCTCATTACGTTTACAAAATCAATGGCATGAGACATGGGTTTAACGTTTGTTGTATCAACTTCATTCATCTGGTCAACGTATTTCAAAACATCTCCCAATTGTTTTGTATAAAGTTCTTTTTCTTCTTCCGTCAATTCCAATCTTGCAAGCTTTGCAACATGCTCTACATCTTTTATTGTTATCATAATTTTGCTCCTATGGATTAATTGTAGCATAAAAAATAAGCATGTTTAAAAAATTATTACGTAAAATTAAAAATTAGATAAAACCCGAAAATATGCTATAATAAATTTGAGAGAGTAACACATGACAAAAACTTTTGAAAAACTTGACGAATTGATAGCATCCTTCAAAGAGTGCAAAGACGAAAAGAAAAAACGTATGCTGCACTTAAAAATTGTTGAAGATGCAATGTCGCTTGTCAAAAAAATTGCAAACACAATTGCCATGCAATCCGGTGTAAATAATGAAGATCTTGTGCAGGTGGGTTCTCTCGGGCTTATCAAGGCAATTGACGCGTATAAGCTTAATATGAACACGCGTTTCAGAACCTATGCGACATATTTTATAAAAGGCGAAATCAAGCATTACCTGAGAGATAAGGCTGCAATGATAAAAGCTCCGCGTGAATTGCAGGAACTTGTATTTAAAATTTCGTCCACGGCCAAAAGGCTTACGGAGGAGGGAATTGAAGACCCTACATCCGAAGATATCGCAAATATTCTTGGAATTTCGCCCGATAAGGTCGAAGAGGTTATGAATATTGATAAATACAAAAACGCTCTCTCGCTTGATCAGTATTTAAAAGGTGATGACGAAGATTTACCGCTTGTGGACAGAATTCCCGCAGGCGATTACAAAGAAGTCATGAATTCTAATGAGGACAAAATTATGCTGTCCACTGCGATTGATAAATTGCCTCCGGAGTTGAAACAAATAATAGAGTTAAGCTATTATGAGGATCTCAACCAGCGCGAAATTGCCGAAAGAGTGCATATTTCGCAAATGCAGGTTTCACGAAGGCTGAAAAAAGCGCTTAACAAAATGTACGAACTTATAAAAAATTATGAGAGATAAAAGGAGTAAATTATGCTTGTAGCGGCAATACTGTTGTTGGTTTTCATTATCGGGCTGTGTATCGGAAGTTTTTTGAATGTGGTCATCTTAAGGGCGTTAAGCAATGAATCTATTGTTTTTCCCGCCTCAAAATGTCCAAAATGCGGGCATAAACTTTTATGGTGGCACAATATTCCGATTTTGTCTTATATAATATTAAGAGGCAAATGCGGGTTCTGCGGCGAAAAAATCAGCATTCAATACCCGATTGTGGAATTTTTAACGGGCGTTGTGTTTGTTCTCACGTTTTTGAAATTCGGAATAAGCTGGGACACTTTATTTGCGCTTGTAATCGGCAGTTTATTCATAGTAATTGCAGGAACTGACTGGAAGGAAAAAGTTGTATTTGATATGCACACCTATTCTCTTATAGGCGTCGGAATTCTTTACGCAATTCTTGTAACGGCAGTTGACTTATATCAATATCACCGGATAACCGGCGGATTTAACTTCACAACGGAATGGATTGTCGGAAATCCGGTATCAAGCACGCTTTTGGGTATAATTATCGGTTTTGTGGTAATGGAAATTGCGTCAAGAATAGGCTATTTAATTGCGGGTTCACGGGCATTCGGAGAAGGCGATTCCTTTATCGCGGCCGGGCTCGGGGCTGTTTTCGGATGGAGAATGCTTATTGTAATCCTTGTTTTAAGCGTAATTATTCAGGTAATTATAACGCTGCCAGTTTACGTTAAAAAAGAAATTGACAACAAAAACTGGATGGTAGTTTTGTCGCTCGGAGCGTTTTTCATCTACACACTTGCGTTTTTAATGGCAATGAAATTCGGCTGGCTTGAAAACACTGTTGCCTACGTGTTAAGCGCAATAGTTCTTGCCGTAATCGGGCTTTTTGCATGCCGGGAAGTTATCCGCGGCATCAG
>CALVER010000085.1 GCA_944326625.1 Candidatus Gastranaerophilales bacterium
GGCATTAACTGTGTTTGCGGAAGAAATTTATATCCTTCAAATCTTCCCGTCTGACCACAAGTCCGCAATTTCTGCAGGAAAGCACCTCACCCGTGCTGTCAAGAGGCATAAAAACGTGTTCACAGCTCTCCTCCTCAGGAATTTCCTCCGTCATAGGGTCAAATGTATCCTCATCAGTCGTTTTTTTTCGGAATTTTTTAATCAGAAGCTCTATAAAATACATTACAGGTTGAATCCTTCGGGCAAAAGTTCTTCAATTTTGAGGAAAGTTAAACCGTCACCTTGTTTTAATATAACATCAATTCCGTTATCGGATTTGAATTCATAGAGCACCTGACGGCATGCTCCGCAGGGGTAACAGTTATCCGTATTCGGTGAATATATTGCGATTGCTTTGATTTTTCTTTCTCCGTCCGCGATTGCGCTTCCGATAGCATTTCTTTCAGCGCAGATTGTAAGCCCGAAACTGGCATTTTCAAAGTTACAGCCCGTATAAATTTTTTCATTTTCTGTCAAAACGCAGGCGCCGACGGGGAATTTTGAATAAGGGGCATAAGCATTTTTTGAAACTTCTATTGCCTTTTCCATTAAAATGTTGTAATCCATAATATTCTCCTTTAAAATACATTTTAGACTGTTTTCGGATAAATATAATCCTTTACGCGTATGATTGTGCTATAATTTTATTATGAAACTTTGGGCAAAAATAATTGTATTATTATGTTTGTTTCTGGGAAATTGCGTGAGTGCGGAACCTTTTAAGGTGCTGGTTTTGCCGGTTGATTTATTTTCGGTTTGCGATAACTATTATTGTTTTCCGGAGGTTTCCGAGATTATTGCGGAGGATGTTATAAATAATTTTAATAAGCGCGGGAAAATATTAGCTCCTAATCTTTATGACGTCAGAAAAAAGTTTTCCGAAGACCCTGCATTAAAAGCGTCTGCCGTGAATACGCTTAACCGTTACAAAAACAAAAATTCCGTTGATTTTACATCCACAAAGGCTGTTGCAAAAGCTTTTGACGCAAAATCAGTTCTTTTAATCAATAGTCTTGTGCCTCAGGGAAAACGCAGCGCTTGGGAGGTTATGGAGGTTTCAAGCGTATTTGAGGGAATAAATCTTTATACTCTGGAGACAAATGTCGTTTTAACGGATAACGTTAACGATGTTGTTATGTGGAGCGGAAAATATAAAAGGACACTCGGGGATAATGAAGCAAGATTCTGGGCTGTTACAAGCTCTCATGCCGCGTCTCAGCTGGAAAAGATGAAGTTTTATTCAAGAGATATAATTTCAAAAGACATTGCACAAAATATTACCCTCAGATTTTATCCGAAGGTCACAAAGCCGGTTGTGCCGAAATCCGTTGAAAAAACCGAACAAACCGATTTCCGCCCCAATCCTCTTGGTAATACCAATGTGCGGCTTCAAGACGATAATGATTACGGCGAAATCCACAGCGAAACCATTTTTGATTTTTAGTTTTTTAATAAATTCGGCTGTTTGGTTTGCGGGATATTGTTGTTCTGTTGTTCTCTTAACCGTTCGTTAAATGAGTTGTCAGGAGTTTGGATGTTGTTTTCACGAGGACGCTGTGTTTCGTTTTGCTGTGGTTCTCTTTTTATGAGGTCGTCTTTTAGCTCGACCTGCGCGGGTGTTTTTATTGCCATTCTGTCAAGCTCCTGCATTCTCTGGCTTGCGTCAATTGTTGCGAATACGGTTACAACGCCTATTGCTAAAAATATTAAAAATTTTTTCATTATTTGCTCCTTTTTCTGCCATTTTATCTTAAGCTTGAAAAAAATATATTACCCGCCCATTTAGAAATTTATACGACAAATTCCGCTAAAAATTCTTAAAGTGTGTCATACTGAGCGGTAGCGAAGTATCTAAATAAAAAGATTCTTCGGGCTAAAGCCCTCAGAATGACGGACTTTTAATTGTATATGTCGAATTTGCTATATAAGTCTCTTCCATTTAATACTTGCACAATCCGGCGTTCAATGATAAAATATTTTTATAAAGAGTGAGGAAAATTATATGGCAAGATTAATCAGACCTTCATGGGCAATAAGATGCGTTCAATCCGGATGCAAAACTTTATTTGAAGTTGCACAATTAGAAGAAGGCAAACAGCAGGAAGTTGTGTGCCCCAATTGCGGCGAACATTACGTATATCCGATTTTGAACGACGATGAAAACAACCGGTAGTTATGTTTAATTATACTGATAAACGCTATAATCAGTATAGTGCGCATTTGAAAAACAAATTCGGCGCTAAGGTTTACAAAATAACCCTTGACGCCGGTTTTTCGTGTCCGAACAGGGACGGAACAATTTCAACTGGCGGGTGTATATTCTGCGATGAAGGCGGAAGTTTTTCCAAGGCGCATTCAAATAAACTTTCAATCGAAGAACAGGTTGAGGCAGGCATTAAGAATTTGACGGAACGGTTTAAGGCGGAAAAATTCATGTCATATTTTCAAGCCTATTCAAATACTTATAAACCCGTTAATGAACTTGAAAAAATCTATAATTCCGCACTTAATAACGACAAAATAGTCGGTATTTCAATCGGAACCCGTCCGGATTGTGTTGACGATGAAAAGCTTGATTTAATATCGTCATATAAAAATGATTATTACACGTGGATTGAATACGGGCTTCAGTCAATTCACGATAAGACTTTGCGCCGGATTAACCGCGGGCATGACATGGATTGTTTTTTGAAAGCTTACGAAAAAACAAAAGAACGCGGGATTAATGTATGCGTGCATGTGATTTTCGGGTTGTGGGAAAGCCATGACGAAATCATGCAGACCGCTCAAAAACTGGCGGAACTCAAGGTCGACGGAGTTAAAATCCACATGCTCTGCGCTCTGGAAAATACAAAGCTTGCTGAGATGTACCAAAAAGGCGAAATTGATTTTATGAGTGAAGATGAGTATGTAAATTACGTCTGCGATTTTTTGGAATATCTTCCGAAAGAAACCACAATCCACCGCCTTGCAGGAAACGGTTTTAAAGATACCTTAATCGCGCCCAAATGGCTCGGGGCAAAGTTTGACTGCTTGAATAAAATTGACCGCGAATTTATTAAGAGAAATTCATATCAGGGGTTGAAATTTGTTTACAATTAAGAGAAAATGTGTAATAATTATTATGGTTAGTTTGTAAAATTTTGTTAAAAATCCGGTAAAAATTCGGCAAAAAATCTTATTCACGCATTTTAGTTTGTTTGCAACAGAATTGGAGAAAATATGTTAAGTGTACAATCAGTAAATTTCAGACCTGCATTCGGAACTTATGCCCCTAAATACGGCGAAGTTAAAGATGTCGATTACGAAGTAGTCGACGATATGCCGTCAGATGAATATTATTCAAAAGAAAATTACTCAAAAGACAAAACAAGATTGGAAGAACATCTGGATGAGATTAATTCCGTTATAGAAAATACTGAAGTACCGAAACCCGTCCGCGTATTGGGTAAAATTGCATCAGTCGGCATCGGCGCAGCTCTCGGATTTGTAAGTATGAAATACGGTGCGCAAGGTGTCGCCAAATTAGTTAAGAAAACCGCAGCGTGGACTAAATCTCTCGGCGATAAAAAGGTTGTAAAAACTATTTCAGAAAATACTCAGAAAATTTTGACCAATATAAAAGATTCAAAAGCCGGTAAAAATGTTTCCGCTTTCTTCACAAGCTTAGGCGAAAAATACAAAAATACAAAATTTGCAGAAAAGTTAGCCGCATTTAATAATCAGGCAAAAGAATTTAAGCCTGTAAAACTTGCAATAGAAAAAGGCACAGAACTTAAAAATTCAGTTGTAAAATTGGCTACTGCAGAAAATATTGAAAAAGGCGCCGTAAATCTTTTTGCCGTAAGCGGCGGGGTTACGGGCGGTGTAACTGCTTTACAGGAGGTTACAAAAGATTAGTATGTCATTGAGTGTTAATAAAATTTCATTTACAGGTAATAATAAAGATGACAACCGTGTAACCGCTACAGAAGTCGGTGTCGGCGCAGGTGCTACTGTCGGCGGCGCTAAATACGGTATTAATGCGTTTAAACGTTTCAAACTCGGTAAAGTAGGCGATGTTGTTCAGTTGTCAGGTGAAACAACTAAAGCTATTAGAGAAGCTGCTGATGTCGGCAAAAAGACAAAATCACTCTGGGCAAGAATGTTTAAAAATGCAAAAACCTATAAAGAAAGCATTATTAACTGGGGTAAAAATCTTAAAGTCGCTAAATGGCTGAAACCTGTGTTTGAAAGTAAAGCTTTTGCTAAAGTTTCAGGTGCTCTGGGCGCCGTTACCGCAGGGTTTGTATTTATTTCAGGTATCGGCGAAATGGGGCAGACTTTCGGAAAACTCGCTAATAAAGAAGCTTAAAAAATATTGTTAAATTGATAAAATCGTGCTAAACTTCGGTTATGCACGATTTTGTTTTAAAAGAAATTGTAACGGATGATTTGGAAAAAGAGCTTTCCTCTGTCGGGTTTGACAAATCCTATATCAAAAAAGCCCGCGGCAAATTCGTTTATAAAAATATAAAAATTTTCGATCTGACCCCTGCGCAGGCAAATATTTTGAAACAAACGGCGTTATCTGTGGGCGCTGATTGCGCAACTCACAGGGAAACCATTACCGCTAAGGTCGAAAAAACCGACTGTATTCTGGGCGGCAGCCTTTCTCAAATCGAAAAAATTGCCGGAAAGCTTGCCTGTCAGCCTTTCGGACTTAAGAAATTAGGCGAAATGCTTCTGCAAAGACACGAAAAAAAACTCGACGGGTGCAAAATTGTCGGGATTTTAAACCTTACGACTAATTCATTTTCCGACGGCGGTGAGTTTTACGAATTTGATAAAGCAGTTGAACATTTAAACGAAATGATAAACGACGGCGCAGGTGTTATTGATATTGGCGCGGAATCCACAAAACCCTATTCCGAACCTGTATCTGACGCAGAACAGCTCTCAAAACTCGTGCCGCTTTTGGAATATATTAAGGAAAACAATATTAAAATTCCTGTAAGTATTGATACCAGGAGTTCAGCGGTTGCGCGGAAGTGTCTTGAACTCGGCGCGGATATTATTAATGACGTGTCAGGTTTTGACTATGATGAAAAAATGCCGGAGGTTATTGCTGAATTTAATGCCAAAGTTATTATTCAGCACTCAAAAGGCACCCCTCAAAATATGCAGGACAAACCGGTTTACTCTAATCTTATGGACGAAATTTATCTCGGGTTGAAAAATAAGATGGATATTGCCGTTTCAAAAGGAATAAAACGCGAGAATATCATTGTAGACCCCGGTATAGGCTTTGGCAAAACCCGTGAGGATAATTTTGAAATTATAGAACTAATTGAGGAATTGTATGGACTTGGCTGTCCTGTTATGCTCGGGATTTCCCGCAAAAGTCTTTTGAATATGCCGGATGAAGATAATTTTACAAAAGATATTTTTACACTGGCTTTGAATGCTGTTGCTATAAATAAAAAAGTGGACTACATCCGAGTCCACAATGTTAAATTACATAGAAAATTTTTGGATATTTTTAATACTTAAGCATTGAAACGATTTTCAAGTCTTTGTCAAATTTGTCGCGGCCTTTCAAATCTTCAAGTTCAATCAAAAATGCTATACCGACAAGATTACCGCCTGTTTTGTTGATAAGTTTGCAGGCAGCTTCCGCTGTTCCGCCCGTTGCGAGTAAATCGTCCACAATTAAAACATTGTCGCCTTCTTTTATGGCGTCAGTGTGAATTTCGATTTTGTCAGTGCCGTATTCAAGCTGGTATTCCTGACTTATGGTTTCGGCAGGAAGTTTATTAGGCTTTCTGATAGGTACAAATCCCGCATTAAGCTTGTATGCCATAGGCATGCCGAAAATAAATCCGCGGCTTTCAATCCCCGCAATGTAATCAATTTTTACGTCTTTGAATTGGTCGCAAAGATAGTCTATCATTTCTCTTAAAACTTCCGGCTCTTTTAATGCCGTTGTAATATCGCGAAAGATTATCCCTTTTTTCGGAAAATCATTGACTGAGCGGATTTTACTTTTTACATTTGCTACTACATCGGTTGTGTTCATTTATAATTTCTCCTATTTCGTTAGTAATAATTTTTTCAATTCTTCTTTTGCAAGTCTGATTTTTTCTTTTGCCTTTTGAATGGCGTGTTCTCTTTGTACAAGTCCGTGTGCGGTTTTGCCCCAGTTCATGTCTTTTTTCATAAAAAGAATTTTAAACCCGATAAATAAAACAAGCGGGAACCAGATTAAGAAAAGGTAAATAGTGGTTTCAAAAGCCTGGTTAAAAGCGTCAAGTCTTGACATATTGTCATATCTTCTTAAGCTGTATCTGGCAGCAGTGAAAAACCCTATACCGATTACGCAGCCGATAATTATTGATGAAAAAAGCATATGCGGCGGCGCGTCTTTTGCAAGGATTTTGAA
>CALVER010000086.1 GCA_944326625.1 Candidatus Gastranaerophilales bacterium
CTATTTAAGTCTAACGTTAACAGAAGTACCTTTTTTAGAAATTTCAACTTTGTCTTCTCTTGCCAACCAGCCAAGGCCTAAGTCAGCGAAGTTTCCTTTAAGGTCTAATTCTTTTTTCATTTTAGCGAAAGAAGATTCGCCGTTGTTGTTTAAATAATCATAGATTTGTCCTGCTGAAAATCCGATTTGTTCTTGTAATTGTTGCATTTTTAACCTCCATTTATTTATCATGCTGTTTCTTATTTATATGATAATAATAGACTAATTTCTAATAAAATGCAATAGTGTAACGGCATTAGTTTTTTGGAATAATTTTATGATAAAATACATTATAGGGGGTATTGATTTTGATTATTGAAGGGACAATAAGTTCGGAAAAGACAAATATATTAATTTCAAAATACGCTGAACTTTTGAATTCCGGCGTAAAAGCATCCGAAATTCTTGTTCTGGTTCAAAATTCCACCCTGAAAAACAATTTTATTGAGAAAACTCTGGAAAAATTGACAATAGATTCTGTTGAAAAATTTCAGGTATATTCGTTTTTCGGGCTTGTGTATAATGCAGTATCCGACAACTGGGCTTTTTTGGAAAGCCGCAATACTTTTGACAACCCCGTTATTTTACCCAATCTTGCAGGATTAGAGATTTCTCAGTTTATTCTGAAAGATATTTTAAAAGATATTACGTTTAAAGGTTACAATTCCAAAAAATCCCTGCTGCACCAATTGTTCAGAAGATATTCGCTTATTGTGCAGAATAATCTGTCGGATCAAGAAATTGAAGAACGCTCAAAAATTCTTGGCGAAACTTTTGCTGACGATGCAAAAATAGCGCTTAAAAAACTTCTGGCAAAAACACTTGCTCTCAGAGATTTTGACTATTTAAGACAAACTCTCGTTTTTAATTTTATATATAAAAATACAGACTATTTTAAAAAAATAAGATACCTTATTCTTGATGACGGGGATGAAATTACGCCTGTGTGCTTTGATTTTATAAACTATCTTGCCCCGCAATTAAAAGACGTTTTTATTGCATTTGACCGACAAGGTGCAAGCCGCAGCGGATATTTGAGCGCTGATAAAGATGCTGTCTGGGGATTTGAAGAATTGTTCAATCAAAAAGTCATGACTGTTGAAACATTGACTCCGTTGAATTCGGACGCGCAAACTCTATTCAACAATGTAATTAATGACGATAATCAAAAATTAAAGCACTTTACGCTTCAATCTCCCTCTAAAAGGGCAAAAATGATTGATCTGGTAACGGAAAAAATTGAAGAACTTCAAAAAAGAAACATAAAACCGTGCGATATATCAATTATTACGCCTGTCATTGACGACATGCTTAAATTTTCGCTTAAGGAAAATGTCAAAGCTGATTTATTATTTTTATCAGGAAACGAAAAGTTAATCCAAAACAGGCTTGTGCAGGCGGCTTTAACTATTCTGAAATTCAATACGGACTTGAAAGATACCCTTAATGAATTTGATATCCGCGTTTTGTTGTCTGAATTTTTGGGCATCCCGATAAAATACTGCCGCGTAATTTTACAAACTTTTGACGAAACAAAATCTTTGCCCAAATACGATTTTGCGGATGAAATTTTTAATCAAAAATATTCAAACCTTTTAAGCACAATTGAAAAACTTTCCGCATCTGATTTGAAACTGTCCGAGCAGGTTTGCGAAATTTACGACCGGATTATGGAATTTACTTTGGTTAATCCGGACGAAATCAATAAATTCAACTTTTTCGTAAAACAATTAAGGGATTTTGAAAACATTTTCGGCGATGAATTTGAGAAACGGAAAACCGAAATAATAATTCAAATCGAAAATTCAATAATTGCGGAAAATCCTTATTCAACGCTTGATATACAAGAATCAAATTTGGTTGTTGCAACTCCGCAAAAAATTATAGACAATCAAATTCAAACCAAATACCAGCTCTGGCTTGATGTTTCGAGCGACGAATGGGTAAAAAGCGACACAGGACCTTTGTATAACGCATGGGTATTCCAAAAAGGCTGGGACAAAGACACCTACACCATTGAGGATAATATAAATTTAAGCAAAGATAAAACCGCAAGGATTTTACGCAAACTAACCCTCTGTGCGAACGAAGGTATTTTTGCGTTTTCAAGTCTTTTTGACGGAAACGGTGTTGAAAATTTCGGCGGGATTGAAAATTATCTGAATTTTGAGCAGGAAAATACTTCCGTTCAGGATGTAAAACCGATTATTCCCCGCCCTGATCAGGCGCCGGTTCTGGAATACAAATCCGGACAGATGGCAATTTCGGCTGTCCCCGGGGCAGGCAAAACCACAATTCTGCTTGCATTGATTCTGAAACTCCTTGATAACGGAATAAATCCGGATAATATTTTTGTCTTAACCTATATGGAATCAGCCGCAAGAAATTTTCGTGAAAGGATTAAAAATATCCGCCAAAATTCAAGCCAATTGCCTAATATAAGTACAATCCACGGGCTTGCATTAAAAATCTTGAAAGAAAACGGAAATTTTGAACGTTTAGGCTTAAATTCAGACTTTGAAATTTGTGACGATACCCAGCGTTCAAGGATTATCCGCGGAATATCAGACAAATTAAAACTCAAAAAAACAGAAACCGATGATTTTGACCGCGGGGTATCGGTTTTCAAACTCGGCGAGGGAGTTTTGGATAAAACTGTTTCTGACCCCAAGCTTAAAAAATTTGCGGAATTTTTTAATAATTATCAGGAAGAATTAAAATCTCAAAATCTTATTGATTACGATGACATGCTCATCTCTTCCGTGAAACTTTTGAGAGAAAATCCCGATATCCTTGCATATTATCAGAATATCTGCGAATACATTATTGAGGATGAAGCACAGGATTCATCGGCAATTCAGCAGGAGTTAATAGGACTTTTGAGCGGAAAACATAAAAATTTAATCCGCTGCGGAGATATAAATCAGGCAATCACTACCACTTTTTCAAATGCGGATGTCGAAGGGTTCAGAAAATTCATATCCTCAAGCCAAGATGTCAGCATGAATTGTTCGCAAAGATGTACAAAAGATGTCTGGACACTTGCAAATAATCTTGTGAAATTTGCAGATACAAAGCCCGAAACCCAAAATGCTTTCTACAAAATTTTTATGCAGCCCGTGGAAGGCAAAAACCCGATACAAGAAAATGCTGTTACAGGCAAAATTTTCTCAGCTCCGCTTGAAGAACGAAATTATATTCTGAAGAATATTAAAACAGCTTTCAATCAAAATCCCAAAGCAACAGTAGGAATCCTCTTAAGAAATAATTTTCAGGTTGCGCAATGGCTTAACTTTATAAACGACAGCGGACTTAAAAGCATTACACGAAGCGAAAGCCTTGAACAAAAATCCATTTTTAAAACAATTTTCTCAATTTTAAAAATGATTTTGACACCGTTTGACAATAATATTCTGGCGGATAATTACGAAATTCTGGCTGAGATGGGATTTTACAAACCAAGACTCGGCACGGACATAAGAAATTATGAAAAACCTTTCGTTGAAATCGATTGCGACAGTATAGAAAATCCGGAGCTTGTACAATTCCACTGGGATTTGAATTATTGGATTTCAATGCCGTATCTGCAGCCGGAAGAGCTGGCAATAAAAATAGGGCTTGCACATTTTTCAAGCGAAATCGAAAAATCAAACGTATATTTGATTGCAACTCTCATTAAGCGGTTAAGCTCAACAAACAAAAATTTATTTTATATAACCGAAAGATTGGGCGAACTTGCGAAAAAGCCGTCCTTAAGCGGGTTTAAATTCTTCTCGGAAGAAGATGAAAGTAACCGCGAATTTGTTGAAGGCAAGGTTCAGATTATGACACTGCATAAATCCAAAGGCGATGAGTTTGATTTTGTATTTTTGCCGGAAATGGCAGAGAAAAATCTTACGCTGGATTTTGCTGAAATTAAACTTAAATCGTCGGATTTTATGGAAAATATCCGGCGTCTCAACCCGAATTACAAACCAAAAACGGAAGTTGACCTTAAAAAAGAGCTTCTGGCGGAAAATTTGAGACTTTTATATGTTGCAATTACAAGAGCAAAACAAAAGCTTTATATCACGTCAAGCCGCAAAGCAACCTCTTTCGGCAAAACCGTTGAACAGGAGCCGAGTTTGATATTCTACGAATTACTAAAAGGAGCAGAAGATGAATAATTTTTCTCCGCACATGCTGAAAACATTTAAAGAATGCCCGAAAAAATATTATTATAAATACGCGGCAAAAATCTCCGTTCCGCAAAAAGCAACACCGTTTGAAAAAGGCAAAAAAGTTCACGCGCTTGCGAATTACTATCTGAGAGGGGATGACATAACAAAGCTCGAAAAAGTGCTGACGTCCGACGAAGCGCACGTCTGGAATATTCTAAAAGCAAATGAATTTTTTCAAAAAACTTATGTTGAATCCGAATACAATCTTTCCTGTAAAATCGGAGATTTTTGGGTCGGTGGCAGACTTGATGCGCTTGTGAAAGACGGCAATAATTATTATATTCTGGACTATAAAACAGGTTCAGTACCGCAAAACCCTGAAAATGACTACCAGACAATGATTTATCTTCTCTCTGCTGCAAAATTTCTGAAAACATTTGACAGCCTTACATTTATCTATATAGATTTAAAAAATAATCTTAATCATAAGATAGAATTTACAAAAGAACGCGAAAAAATTTATACGGAAGAACTTATAAAAATCTGTACGCAAATTAACTCCGCGCAAAATTTTCCGTCAAATCCCGCCGCCTGCAAATTCTGTGAATATAATAAATTCTGCTGAATTATTCAGCGTCAGACTTGCATACGTCCGGAATTTTTTTAAACTTGTCCCAGGTTTGTTTTGCAATACCTTCACCGGTCGGATCATTTTTCATGGCGGAAACAAGTTCATTTACATGCTCCCTTGACAGATTGCAATTATAAGTTGTCGTTGTATCCTCAGTCTGCACTGTCTCCGAATAGCGGCAAATCCCTTCTTTCCAGCCGTGAAGTCCCATTTGCACAGTCGTGACTGCCCCGTTTTCATCAGTTAAAGTAAAACTCCCTTTTGACGGCAGGCAATGCAAAAATTTATTAATAAATATATTTGAATATAACACTTCTGCCGTATATGCAGTCAACGCCGAAAAAATCATTAACCCTGTTATTATAAATATTTTTTTCATACAAGCCTCCGTAAATTTATAATAACAAATTTTTTTAATTTAAGCAACAAAAAAGAGGCCCCAAAGAGCCTCTTTTTTTGAAAATATTACAACTACTTAATTTCAACAGTAGCGCCTGCAGCTTCAAGTTGTTTTTTGATAGCTTCAGCATCTTCTTTTTTAACATTTTCTTTAATCGGTTTCGGAGCAGCGTCAACCAAATCTTTAGCTTCTTTCAAGCCAAGACCTGTGATAGCACGTACTTCTTTTAATACAGCGATTTTGTTAGCGCCTGCTGCTGCTAATACAACAGTAACTTCAGATGCTTCATCAGCACCTGCAGCTTCGCCTGCGGCTGCTGCCGGAGCTGCTGCTGCAACTGCAACGGGAGCTGCTGCTGATACGCCGAATTTTTCTTCCATAGCTTTTACTAATTCAGCTGCTTCTAATAATGTTAATTTTTCAATTGATTCCAAAATTGATTCTACACTCATTTTTTTCTCCTTTATGTTATTTTTTTAAGTTCTACTAAAATTATGCTGCCTTTTGATCTCTGACAGCTGCCATAGCTCTTGTAAGCTGAGCCATAACCGCGTTGATTGAACCAACAATACCTGTAGCAGGTGAGTTGACACAACCAAGCATTTTTGCGTAAAGTTCTTCTTTTGAAGGAAGATTTGCCAATGCTTTTGTTTCGTCTTCTGTTAAGAGTTTTCCGTCCAAAGCTGCACCGATAATTACGCCTTTTTTAGTATCTTTGATGAATTTAGATACAGCTTTTGCCGGGCTTACGGGGTCATTGTAGCCGAATGCAAGTGCAATCGGGCCGGTTAATTTTTCCGTAAGGATTTCGTACGGAGTATCTTTAACAGCGATTTTTGCAAGAGTATTTTTAACAACCGTATAATCACCGCCGTCTTTTTGCAAAGCACGTCTGAGGTTTGTGATTTCTTCAACGGTATAACCTTTATACTCAGTAACAATAGCTACTTGGGCTTTTTCAATTTTTGACTTTAACGCATCAATTTTTTCTGCTTTGAATGCTTTTGTTGCCATTTTTCGCTCCTTTACTTTTATCGACCTGCCATAAATACAAAAAAGATTTTGCATATATGGATAACCGCAAAATCTTACACAAGCTTAAAATATTTATATTTCGACTTTATGTAACCTCGGCCGGCGAATTTTAAAGACATTACGTCTACCGACTGTCTGCGGCTGTATTGTTAATTTACATTAAAAACACTTTTCTGTCAACAA
>CALVER010000087.1 GCA_944326625.1 Candidatus Gastranaerophilales bacterium
CCTCGCAATGACATGAGACTAACGTCATCCCGGACTTTGCAAAGCGAACCAACGAGGAACGAGTTGTGTGAGCCTGCATCCGTCGGCGTAGCCGGTAGGTGTTCCGGGATCTTATTTTCTCTTTTAGATCCCGCAATAAATGCGGGATGACGAATTGCGCTTGTCCAAAGCCAAATATGTTGTCGTGCCTCAGGCACCACCACCCCTCACCCGAATTTCTAACACTCGTACCTCGTGTTGAAATTCTTCCCTCTCCCTCAAGGGGCGAGGATAACAATTCGCCGAAACCCTTGTTAAATCTAGCTAGGAGAGACGCCCCCCCCCGGTTTGGAAAATTTTTTCGTTTTTCATAAGTTTTCCTCCTTATTGTTCATTTAATTCACGTCTTATATCTTCAACCGAAACTCTTACTATCGGTGAATTTTCATCTTTTTTCAGAACACAATTCTTTATACCGGACTGAACTATAAATCTTTTACACAAAATACAAATAAAATTATGCCCCCAGATATACATTGTAGCATCTTTGCATCTGTCTTGTCCGGCCTGAATTATGGCATTTTGCTCGGCGTGGATTGAACGGCAGGTTTCATATCTTGTACCTGACGGAATATTGTTTTTTATTCTGTAACATTCCCCGCGCTCAAAACAGGATTCAACTTTGGATGGCGTACCGTTATAGCCGGTAGCTTTAATTTTTTTATCTTCGCCGACAATAACAGCTCCGACCTGCGCTCTTATACAGTTAGATCTGCTTGCGCATGTCTTTGCCAAATCCAAAAAATAATCATCCCACGCTTTTATTTCCATAATTCACCTAGTATTTGTGATTTCTTATCCCTGTCATAATCATCGCAACACCGTAACGATCCGCAAGATCAATTATATCTTTATCCTTGTGAGATCCGCCGGGTTGTATAATTAAGCTTACCCTGCCTTGAACCGCCGCATAAATTGCGTCCTGAGAATAAATAATTCCGTCGGTTGCGATTACGGCGTCTTTTGAGCCGTCACAGGCAATTTTTAAAGCTGAATCTATTGCCGCGGCTGAATTCGTTTCATTCTTTGCAATCCCGAGGGTCGCAAAATCTTTTGCAACAAGCGCTGAATCCGTACTTGTGTGTTTGATAACTTTCCATGCAAAAATTGCATCTTCAATCTGCTCGGTTGTCGGTTTTGTTTTTGTAACAACTTTGAACAAATCTTTGTCCAGATCACTGTTATTTTTTTCCTGAATTAATACCCCGAAAGGCGTAATCTTTATTTCTTCCATACACATGTTACGCAGATTTTGAAGCGGAGTATTTAATTTTACAAGCTTTAATGCGGGATTTTCATGCATTAATTTTGCGGCTTTAGGATGAAAATCAGGCGCAATAATAACCTTTACGCCCATTGAATTTACATGCTTTGCCGTTTCGTAATCAACAGGTTTTGAAAAACCTATGGAGCCGTAAAACGCGCTAACCGGATCACAGTCAAAGGCTTTATTATAAGCTTCTTCTATTGTTCTGCCCAGCGCAACTCCGCAGCATGACGCATGTTTCATTATTGCAACCGCATTTACGTCGAAAAACTCACTCAGTATTCCCGTTAATTCATACATGTTAAGAATATTGTCATAGCTTAATTCTTTGCCGAAAAGAACCTCGTAGTCAGCCATTTCTTCACACGTATAAAGACACGCGCTTTGATGAGGATTTTCCCCGTATTTTAAATCTTTTATTTTGTCAAATTTGAACTCTTTCATCTCAGCCCTCAAAGTGCTTATATAATAACACAAAAACTTAATCTTAGCAATTACATTTCGTATTATTAAGCCTTATAACTAATTTTCTTGAATTATTTTTTTGTTTTAATTACAATTAACGGTGTTCAGAAATAAAAAGAGGAAATTATGGCTAATAACAGAATGACTGAAGGTGTAGGCAAAAAAATAGTTGAAGCTTTAAAAATGCAGTCCGATATAGAAATAACACCCGTACATGATGACTTTGTTACGGAACCTCAAAGCTCCGTTCAGATTGAAGAAACCCCGCATATTATTGAACAGGAACCTGTTCAGGATGAATTTCAATTTGATGAAGAAACTTTTAAAGATGATGATTTTTCAGCTTTGAACGAAACAGAACCTGTTATTCAGCCGCAGATAAATATTCCGCAGCCGCAGAAAACTCCGGCATTTATGGCATCAGACCTTGATGATTTTGAAATTCCTTCTAATGTGGCAGTTTTGAAACAACTTATTACAAAATTACCCGCAGGAGTAACAAAACAAACAGGCGCAATGATTATTAAACAAACAATGGAAGCGCTCGGAATTTCCATGAAAAGCGTTCTGCAAGAAGCCCAGCAGGTTCAGGAAGGTTTGAACAACTCCTCCCGCGAATGCCAGGCGTCTATTATGGAATATAAAAAACAAATCGGCATCTTAGAAAAACAAGCACAAAAATATCAAAGACAATACGCCGCTTTAAACGATATAATCAGCTTATTCGTTCAAACTAGTATTTAAATGCATACTGGATGCTCTTATCACGCATTGAAGCACAGGATTCTATTTCGGTTGTGACCATATCCAGCCGTGCTTTGTACTGGTTCATCTGCTGAACAAGACGTTTTTCCAGCACCTGAAGTTTTGCCTGCCGCTGCTGAAGCATCTTTGCCATCGGAGAATCAGGATCGGTATAATCCGTTCCAACCTGCATTAAATCGCTGACTGATTGGGATAAATTCATTTGAGCTTGAGTAACCAGTTGGATTTTGTATTCCAAATCCAGTTTCTGTGCCCATAACATATTCAATCTGATTGTTGAATTAATTAATCCCATTTTATTTCCTTCTATCTGGTTTCGTTTAGTTTGTTTCCTTTTAAGAAATTGTGTTCGTTGTTTTCTGCAATCAATTGTTCCATTTTATTAAGCTGATGGCGGTGATAATTAAGTCTGTATTGAGCCATTTTTAGCTTTTTTTTCATTGTGAGAAAATCTTTTAAACCTTCTACTATTGAATTTGAGAGAGATTTTAGCGGATTTTTTCTTATCAGGAAGTTTTTTGAATATATCAAGAAATCTATCAATCTTTTTATATTCATCTCTAAAGTTTCTCGAAGCATATTACTCCTTTACACTTTAGACCTACAAATATATAAAAACGTGTTACTCAAAATAATTGCCATGTTTTGTAAATCTTTGTAACATGTCTTAATCATTGTAAATCTAAAAAGTACCAGACAAGAAGGCAAACCTTCCCATAATATTATACGGCAAAAAATCGAAAAACTTTAATTATAAGTTTTGGATAGCTTTGCTGTCGCCCTCAATGGATTCTTTAAGCATTTTCTTAACTACATCGCCCTGAGTATCAAGCATTTTGCAAACCGTTTCGATATTTCTTACTTTGTTTGAAAGAATTGTATCGGCGTTAGCCGTAATATTGCCTGAAATATTCTGATAAGCCGCAAGAGCAGCGGATGTCGTACCCTGCATCAGGTTACCCATAACAAGTGCCGGCAAACCGTATTCACCCAGATAAGGTGCTGCCGCCTGCATAATTCCGCCCCAACCGGAGATACAGCTTGCAAGCGGAAGGACTATATTGCGTCCGAAGCCAAAACCGCTTGCACTTCCGATACCGTAAGCCGCAGCACTTGCAACATCAGCCAGACCGCCCACGCTGGATGCATAACCTGTTGCCGTACCGCTCATGGAGCCCCAGCCGCTAAGCCCTGCGGCGCCGCCTGTCGAATATCCGTCCAATCCCCATGATACCGGGGCTGCACCGCTTGGAAAACCTGAATAATTATATAATGAATTTAATCCGAATGAGGAACCGTTTGACATATTTGAATAATATGACGTACCGGGGATACTCATGGATTCGGATGCCCCAAAAACAGTTGCAAAAGATGATGGTGCAAGTAAACTTGCCAGATTATATAACAAACCGCCTGTTGCGCCGAAACCTGTTCCCGCGCCGTTGCCTGAAACGGTTAAGTCACGCAGTTTGTCATAAGTTTCAAACAACTGGGCTTTTGCGTCAGAATTAGCTGAGCTGAATTTGTTTGCTATTACCAGATAACTATCGTTTTTGTAAGACATCTTTAACCTCTTAATTTTTATTCAAAAGTTTTGAATGTAGATTCAATGTTCTTTTCAATTACTTTTTTAACGGCTTCCATTTCAGTTTGGAGAGCTTCCTGTTCAGTATCAAGCTGACGGAGTCTCAATTCAAGGGTTCTGTCCTGTTCTTGAATTTGTTCTGTTTTAGCATTGATATCCGCCAATTTTTTCTCATAAACCTGCATATCATAATTATACTGGTTCATTGCGTCATTATAAGCATCCTCATCAGTAATTGTTTCGGTATTCAGAGGAAGAACTGCCGTTGAATTTTCGTATCTTATGCTGTACGGACGGCCTTTTTCGTCAAAATCAATAAATGCTTTTTCCTGACGTTCAATTTTGGTTTTAATATCTTCCGCATAATACTGTATCAAAGGATTTTGATTTTCGGTTGGTTTAGATATATCCGGCGCACTGATTGCCGCATCTCTCAAATCCTGTTCACATGCGAAATAAGTTCTGCCCTGATATTCATAGGTATAAATTTCATCTTCAGGAGAAGTTGCGAAAACAGAATCCGGGAATTGTTTGCAGATTTCATCATAAGCGGCTTTCAATTCCGGATCGTCTGCGTTATAAGCTTTAAGCTCGCAGTTACCTACATAGGTCGGATTTTCATAAGTTAAATGATATTCATTTGATTCTTCACCGACAACAGGAGGATTTGCAACCGCATTTTCCAAATCGGTTCTGGTTGTAAAATGCATTTCATCATTTGCGTCAGTATAAACAAACAAATCACTCGGTGCCACTTCTTCCAAATCCGGATATTCCTGACAAATTCGTTCATACATTTCTCTTTGATCGGTATTTAAAGCATCATAAGCCTCAACAGGCTGATTATCAACCGCATAGGTATCATTCACGTCATCATAGATAACATTTGTCAACTGGCCTTGAACAGCATCAGTACCCAGAGCCACCTGCGGGTTCGGTCTGTTGTTTTGTACGCCTGTAAACACATCTGAATAATGATAATGAGTTACAAGATAGTTATAATTCGGATCATCAGTTAATTCCGTCATGCTTGTAATGACTTCGGAATATGAACCGTCTTCGTAAGAATATTGAAGAGTTGTGAAATCCTGTGTACTCGGTGCTGTCGGAACCTCCAGCGCCAAAAGTTCATTAAATGTATTTGCACTCTGGTTAGCAAGCGCTGTACGTGCCTGGTTAACCTGCTGCCCTTCATATTCAACGTTTGTTTTTCTCGCCGTCAAGCCTAAATATCTGGCTTGTGATGCTGCCATACCCATAGTTTGGCCTCCTATATCTACTTACTACATGTATACTCATAATGATTATTTTGAAAAAGTCAATATAATCTATAAAAATTATACGGCATATATTAACAGATATACAGCTTAAAACAGCAAAAATCCCCCTTACGGAGGAGATTTTTGCATAAAATTCCATCGAACAAATTACAACTTATGAGGATAATCTTCTTTGAATTCCCAGTTGTCATAATATTCAAGCAAAAATGTACAGTACCGGCCGGCTGTTTCACAGGCGCGCAAGGCAGCATCACGGGTTGAAGAATCCTGTTCGCGCTGGCAGTAAGATCCAAAAGCCTTATTCGGATAATAATAATGATTTATGGAATTCATTTCACGTCCGCAAAGCAAAAAACTAAAACGATCCCTGCCGCCCTCATTTGGAGGTGCATCACCGTTTATATCATAAATAATATCAAAACAATCGCCGTTATTCATAGTAAACATACTGCCATCTGCCAGCACAGCCCTCATATAACGTTCAGTATTCGGGTCATATTCGACTGTTACGGTTTTTAAATATTTGGCGAGATATTTTGCAAAAAATTTATCGGCTTCATCGCGCTGCTTATGATCATCGACTTCACCGTCCTCATCGTACTGAACGCCTGTATAAGTCCAATTTAAAGCCGAACCGTTATCCACTTCCGACAATTGAATTGCCTGACTCATCATGCTGTAAAATTTTTTCAGCTTAACACTTGCTGTTTTAGCCTTATAATTACTAATCAAAGTCGGAATTGTCATGGCTGCTACAACGCCGATTATGCCGAGAGTTATTAAAACCTCCGCGAGGGTAAACGCGGCACGACGAATATTGGCGGACATGTCTACGTGCGTAGCACCGGCTTTCTTTTTAAAGTCGTTAAGACGATAAGACGTTAGGACGTTAAGTCCTTTTCTGTGAGCTTCGCTCACAAAATTTTCCCTCCCGCCCTTGAGGGGGAGGGTTAGGGTGGGGGGCATTCTCTTC
>CALVER010000088.1 GCA_944326625.1 Candidatus Gastranaerophilales bacterium
GTATCTTTGCCTTTTGACTTTTCAAACATTGTGCCGTATTTTGCAGTCGGCGTTTCGGTTCGCTCTAAACCTTCAAAGTCCTGAATATTCCCGAGCCCCATTTTTGCCATGTTGGGTAATTTCAGCCCGTGATTGAATTCGCACACGTTTTTCAGGGTATTGCATTCAGGCACATCGTTAAAGTCCCTGCAATCAGGCATTGCGCCTATTCCCATTGAATCTATTACGACAATTATTGCTCTTTTCATAACTTAACCCCTTTTGAGCTTATTATAGCACAAAAGACAGTTATTCCGCAATATCAACCACACTGTAGGCGTTAAAATCAAGCGAGCCGAAAATTATTTTTATCTGTTTTTCGCCGTTATCAAGAATTTTTACGAAATGGACGGTTTCCTGATTATAGTCGTCAGATGTTTCCACAGCGGGAATTTCCGCCATAAGGTAGTGTGACTGGTAGAATTTCAGATAAGGTTTGCCGTTTTTCTTTTCGCCTGAAATTTGATAATGTCCGACAGGGAGAATTTCGTTTTCGGAAAGTTTTATCTCAACGGGGACGCATAGTACGGGCATTTCTTCTTCCGCTTGTTTTATGAATTTTGTTTCGTTGCTTTGATGAAATTCTTCGCCTTTGGGAATATTTTTGTCGCGTTTTTTCTTTTTCTTCTTGCTTTCAAGCGCCTGCTCAAATTCTTTATCGGATACGGGCTTTTGTCCGTAAACGTTTTGATCGCCGAAATAGTCCCAGATGTCGCCTTCCGCAAAACTCGCATTGCCTGCAAAAAATATTATCGCAAAAAATATTGTTAAAATTTTTCTCATATATTTATAATAATGTTTTTTTCTGATAAGTAAACCAATCATTTGCAGGATATAAAAAACCGCCCTTTTGTCAGTTAAATTAGGGCGGTCAAATTTTTAGATACAAGGGAATTACGAAATGTAGCCTGACAGGATTTCTTCGCCTGTCAGTTTCATTTTTTTCAAAGCTCTCAATTCTGTCTGACGGATACATTCTTTTGTCACGCCGTAAATGTTGCCGATTTCCTCCAGCGTTCTTCTTGTTGTGTCCCCGAGCCCGTAGCGCATTCTTACAACGTCGCGCTCTCTGTCTTTTAATGTTGACACTACCATTTCTATATCTGTTCTCAAGCTCTCAAATTCAACGTTCTTCGTAACGGATGCTGTTTCGTCCGCCAAAATATCCGCAACATTCAGCTCTTTGCCGTCTGCTTTTTCAAGCCCGCTTTCGATTGAAATGGTTTTTGTGTAGGCTGATAAAAATGTGTCGATTTTTTCTGCGGAAATGTTCATCTTTTTCGCAACATCTTCTGTTTTTACCTGTGCATTTGCTGTTTTTTCCATGTCTGATTTGATTTTTGAAAATTTGGAAAGCGTTTCCTGAATGTACACCGGAATCTTCATGCAGTGTGACTGCTCGGAAATCGCCTTGAACATGGACTGCTTTATCCACCAGCTCGCATAGGTCGCAAATTTGTACCCGAGTTTGTAGTTGAATTTTTCAGCCGCAATCATTAAGCCAAGGTTCCCTTCCTGAATTAAATCTGTCACGGGCAGACCTGATGCGTGAATTGCTTTTCTTGCTATTGTTACTACAAGCTTTAAATTTGATTGGATTAATTGCCTTTTTGCCTCCTTGTCGCCTTCTTTTGCACGCTTTGCAAGCTCTCTTTCTTCTTTCGCACTTAATGAAGGATACTCTGAAATCTCTCTTAAGTAATTTGTTAACACACTATCGGCCTGTAAAACTTCATTTTTTGCCGGATTTGAAAATTTTGTTGTCTTTTTCAATTTAATCGGCGAATTTTTTTTCATCATAAACTCCTCTTCTTCTTAGCACGCGATAATTTTGCCGTTATTGTCGGCATAACAACGAGATTACACAAGATATATAATTAGTATATACCACAGTATATACTTTCTCTAACATGTGTGTTAAGTTATGTAAAGTTGTCAGACCCGAAAAACTTGAAAAAATCTTTAATATCAGTATTTTTTGTTGTAAAATTTTATTATAAGGGAGCAGGATATGAAAAAGAAAGTTTTAATTACATTAATAATTACAGGGATTGTTATATTGACGTCAGCGATTACTTATGCGCTTACAAACCCGGGGCTGGAGCAGAAGCACAAGCCGTCGGATTACAAAATCGGGATTAAGTATTCGGAAGCCTTGCAGTCCGACAAACCCATGCTTGCCCTGATGTATGTTGACTGGTGCGGGTATTGTTTGAAATTTATGCCGAAATACAAGACCGTAAGCAATATTTACAAAGACAAATTCAATATCGTTATGCTTAACGCTGAAGATCCGGCAAATAAGGAATTGGTTGAAGATGTTGCGCTGAGTGGTTTTCCGACGTTATATATTATTGACCCGAAATATGATAACAGGGTTTTATTGAACAATGCGATTTACATGGATTTGAAAAAACTCAGGGTTGAACTTGACCGCTATTTGAGGATAAGAGAACTTTTGGATCAAGTTCCTTAAAATGTCTCCGAAAAATAATTGTTAAATATTGTAAAATTTACGGAGAAAAAGTAGCAATTTTTAGAAGATGTGGGACTTTATAATAGTATAAAGCTCTCTCTTCTTATTTAAACGGATAGGCCTTGAATATCACAAGGTCTTTTTTTTATGCTAAAATATTTATATAAAGGAGAAGTTTGATGAATATAAATAGCAATCGAAAAGGCTTTACACTGGCCGAGGTATTGATAACCCTCGGTATTATCGGTGTTGTGGCAGCCATGACAATACCGACTCTTATTGCAAATTATCAAAAAAACATGTATTTAAACCGGTTTAAAAAGACTTATTCTATGGTATTAAACGGGTTCAGAAATTATTTAGCCCCGTCATATTGTTCTACAAATGAATGCTCAAAGATTTCCGATTATTTTGTGGAAGCTGTGACTGATGCGAACTACGATAATATTGATAATGTGTTTAATACATCATTCAAAGTCAGCAAAATTTGTAAAGGCGAAAGTGAAATTGAAAATTGCGTATCAAAGACTTATACCGGGTTTAATGACACTGAAATTAGTATAGGTGTTGCAAACCCTTATGCTGTTGTTTTCCCTGACGGTTCAGCGTTGACGATTATCGGCGGAGTTTACGGGGTGCTGCTTGTTATTTTGGATACGAACGGAGCGCAGAAGCCAAATGCATTGGGTTATGACGCTTTTGTATTTATTATGGATATAAGCACTACAAGATTTAAAAATTTACCGGTAATTTTCCCTTACGGCAGTTCTTCTGCTGTTGCTATAGGTACAGATTCGTGGAAGGATTCACCGAGTCTGTGCGGGCGTCCCGGTGAAAAAATTCAAGACTCCGATAATTCAGACGGTATGGGCTGCGCGGCAAGAATTATTGAAGAAGGCTATGAGATAACTTATTTTTAGAGCCTGCATCCGTCAGCCGTTAGCTGGTGCGGGATTTCAGATAAAAAGTTACTAAGATACTAAGGCAGTAAGATACTAAGAAGGTTTTAGAGTGAGTGGCGTGAGGTTTCATGTCATCCCGCACTTGTTGCGGGATCTTATTGCTGCCCCCTCTCCCTACCCTCTCCCGCAGGGCGAGGGTGCCAAAGGCACGATAATATACTCTAAGTGAATAAGGTAATAAGTGAATAAGTGTTATATAAAAAGCAATATTGAAAAAATCCCGCTCAGACTAATCAATGAAACAACTTATTCCCCTATTCCCTTATTTACTTTAGACGGGCTGAAAGTCCAGCCTACAGCTTTGGTGTTATTTTATTAAATTAATTAAAATTTTAACCATGAATATCGCTTTTTATGCTAAAATTTTGTTATGGAAGTGACTGAAGTAAAACAAGTTTGGGAAGATGTTAAGTCAGAGCTGAAAAAATCTCTGCCCGCGCATGTTTTTGATACATGGATTTTGCCTTTGGAGGCTGTCGGGTTTGACAATAATATTTTTGCGCTTTTAACCGTTCACCAGATGGCGGTTGAGATTATCCGCAAAAACCATTATGCCCAGATAAAATCAGCTCTCGAAAAGGTTCTGGGGCAAAGTGTCGAATTTTCGCTCAATTATGATGCTGATCTGGCTGAAAAATACAAAAAAGAAAAGCAAAAAGAACGCTTAAAAATTAAAAAAGACGACGACGAAAAAATTTCCAAAACCATGGAAAACCTTGCTCAAATGCAGTCGTTTTCAAATTTGAATTTGAAATACAGGTTTGATAATTTTGTCGTGGGTGAAAACAGCAGATTTGCGCATGCCGCCGCCTTTGCCGTTGCGCAAAATCCCGCGAAAAAATATAATCCTCTGTTTATATACGGCGCGTCAGGCCTCGGAAAAACCCACCTGATGCAGGCAATCGGGCATTATATAGTTTTCCACAAGCCCAAACTCAAGGTTCGCTATATTAAAACCGAAGAGTATGTAAACGAGCTTATAAAAAATCTTCAGCACGGCGGCGAGCGCAACGCCCGTATGGAAAAATTCCGTCAGAAATATAGAAATATCGACGTTTTATTAATTGATGACATTCAGTTTCTGGAATCCAAAACTTACACAATGGAAGAAATTTTCCACACGTTTGACACGCTTCATAATAATAACAAGCAGATTGTCATAACCTCCGACCGTCTGCCCAAAGATATTCCGACGCTTCCCGACAGGCTGCGAACACGTTTTGAAATGGGGCTTGTTGTCGATATTACGCCGCCGGATTTTGAAACCCGCGTCGCAATTTTGAAAAACCTTGCCGAACAAATTTCCATGAATATTGAATTTGAGGTTTTTGAATACATTGCAAATAATTTTGTAAACAATGTCAGAGAGCTTGAGGGGGCATTTAATAAGGTCAGTGCCTACGCGGACATTGAAAAAGTTGATGTTACCCTTGCTTACGCAAAAAAAGTTCTTAATTGCGAAGCTATGAAAAAAGCAATTACCATTGACAAAGTTGCCAAAACCGCGGCGGAATACTACAACGTTACTTTGCAGGATTTCAAAAGCTCCTCGCGCAATCAGAAAGTTTCAAGCGCGCGCCACGTTGCGGTTTACCTCGCCCGCGAAATTACCGGCAAAAGCTTTGAAAGTATTGCGGAATATTTTAACAAAAAACACACAACAATGCTTTATTCCTACGAAAAAATTAAAGAGGATTTGAAAACAAATAAAGATCTTGACAGAGCAATTTCGGAGATTAAAAATAAATTAAAGGATTAAAACCATGTACGATTACATAAAAGGAGTTTTGACAAACAAATCAGGCGGAACCAAAGGCTTCACGGCAACCGTTGAAACAGGCGGCGGAGTCGGGTATTTGATGGAAATAACCTCAACCGATTACGGCGATTTGCCTTTATTGGAAGAAAAAGTTAAGCTTTATACAGTTTTAATCCATAGAGAAGACAAAATGAGCCTTTGCGGTTTTTTGAAGCGCGAAGATAGGGATATATTCAATATTTTGACATCGGTTTCAGGTGTTGGCAGCAAAATGGCTTTGACTTTGCTGGATGAATTCCCGTCATCGGAGCTTATCGGGTTTGTTATTGAGGGAAATTACAAGGAATTAACCCGCGCAAAAGGTGTCGGGCCAAAGCTTGCACAGAAAATTATCCTTGAATTGAAAGATAAATTGATGAATTACAAAGAGTCTGAGCCGATTGTAATCTCAGCTCCGACCGCTCTTAATTCTCAGGCGGTTGATGACGCGCAGACTGTTCTTGTGTCACTCGGGTATGAAAAAGACGAGATAAAATCCGCTATGTCAAAGGCGGTTACCCTTGTTCAGGAGAATGCCTCCGCCGAGGATATTCTCAAAGAAACACTCAAAATTCTTTCGGAATAATTAAGTTACTAAGATACTAAGGCAGTAAGATACTAAGAAGGTTTTAGAGTGAGGGAAGTGAGTAGAGTGAGTGGTGTAAGTATTGTGAGTATTGTGAGTATTGTGAGAAGTAGGTCGGCTTATTCGACAGAAAACTTAACAGTCTGATAATCTGACCTATAATTTGTCATACTGAAGGTCTAACCTACCCTCACCCGAATTTCTAGCACTCGCAAATGCTCGTGCCGAAATTCTCACCTCTCCCAGCGGGAGAGGGTTAGGGAGAGGGGGCAAAGAGATCCTTCGGCTAAAGCCTCAGGATGACCATCTATCACAGATAGATTTTAGAAATAACTATTTCCCTTATTCCCTTATTTCCTTCTACACCAGCAGCACAATAAATCCCGCAAGAATTAATGCCGGGCCGAAAGGCAGATAAGTCCTGTTTTCGGGAACTCTGATGCCGCGGATAACTTCCCGGCATGCAAAAAGCCCGATTACGGCAAGAACTATTGCGCTTAACACGTAGGCAAC
>CALVER010000089.1 GCA_944326625.1 Candidatus Gastranaerophilales bacterium
TCAACCAATTTGATTAAGTAAGTCTGGTTAGCATATTTTCTTGCACCTGCTGAAACCTGCAAAATAATAGGTGATTGTGTTTCTTCAGCAGCTTCTGCAATACCTTGCAAAATTTCCATGTTGTTTACGTTGTAAGCACCGATAGCATATCCGCCTGCCAATGCTTTTTTGAACATCTCTCCTGTTCCAACTAATTTTCTTTCACTCATTTGAGTTCTCCTTCTTTTGTAAAATTTTACACACATCAAGTGTATTACAAACATTTATGGATTACAAGCAAAAAAGTTTTTAGGATATCGTTAAGATATATTAAATTTCTTCAAAACTCTTTACAAACCTGAAAAACATTGTTATAATAGGCATAAAAGGTTAGTGAATTTAAAAAATTAAATTTTAATGGTAGCAAAAAAGGTTTTTAGGCGTTTTCTGATGAAAAAGTACTAAAAACAAGGAGTTGTTATGGCAATTCAAGCAATATCAAGTGTTACGAACAAGGGTTATTCAAATATAAGTTTTGGAAAACGCGGGGAAAAACCTGCAAAAAATCATAATGTTACAAGTCCGATGAAAGCGGTTCCGCTTGCGGTATTAATTGCAATGAGCCCTTTGACGACAACAAATGCGGAAAATATTATGAGAGCCGAGAGCAATGCAAATACAATTGAGCTTGCTGAAGCTCCGCAATCCCGAGTGCTTATTTACGGTGATGTGTTCAAGTCCCGAAACGGTTCGGAAGTTACTGTAATGGCACTTAACACTAAAGGCGGCACCGACAGTTTTGATCAAATTTTGTTAAAGGTGGGTGGTGTAACGTTTGAAGCGAAGGATCTTGTGGATAGAGAAATCTATTTATATAAAGATAACGGCGACAAAGAAGGGCCTTTGAATATTAAAGAAGTTATTGGTGAAACTGAATTGAAGGGCAAAAAAGAGCGCTTTAGTTTTATTGATCCTAATATTGTGAACTATGTCGAAGCAGTCGTATCACAGCCGACTAACCAAAGTAATATTAAATCGGTTCGCAAAGATCATAGCAATTTAATTATTGCAAATAGCAAAGGGGATTTACTTTTTGTAACAGATGAATATCTGAAGAATGAACTTTTCCCTGAGGCGCAACGGGTTTTTAAAGATAAGAGTTCTGCAATAGGTGTACCCTACGCCAAAAAGTTTGTACAAGCTGAAGAATTAAAAGATTTGGCAATGTATCAAGAAGGACGTTACGGTAATTATAAAATCAGATTTTTTGATATAGACGACGATAAAAGTAATTACGAAACAATAACTATTCAGAAAGACGGTGAAAATGAATTTTTTGTTACCGGGGTTACTCACATAGCAGGCAAAATTCATGGGGTTGACGATGCTGTTGACTTTGGCAGTATATATGCAATTCGTTTAAAAGACGATATATTTTCAATAATGGCAAAAGAAAAGCAAAAACCTCTTATGATAACAGATGACGAAATAGCTTTGGTATTGGTTAATGCTATCCGGTCATCCAAGTGTAACTTAAGCGCAGGCTGGATTTCTGTATCCGACCACGAATCAAATTTGGCGCTTGGTGATGAATAATATATGTAAACAAATGTAACAACATGAAAACATGCTGAAATAGGGCATTTTAGCATGTTTTTATATAAATAAGTGTTAAAAACAGAGAGAAAATAATGGCTTTTGGTGACAGTAAAATTCAACAGAATGTGAGTGTAACTCCTCCGCAAAACGCACCTACAGGCGCTGTTACATCCGGTACAGCGGATAATGCTGCAATTGTTGTACCTGTTGCTGTTGATGAAGAATTACTTAAATTACTTGGTCTAACTCTGGAACAATATTTACAGTTATCTGACGAACAAAAAAATGAAGTAAATAATCAGATTAATCAAATTAAAAATTCTGCTGATGAAACAAATTTTGGGATAAAGGGCTTGTCTGTCGAAAAAACAACAACCGAGGCAGCAAATGACCAATTAACATCAATAGAAAATCCTGTGGAGGTAAAGGCAGAAGTTCAAAATAGGGAAACTATTCAGCGTGACGACATTCCAAAACAAACTATAACAGAAAAAGACTGGAAACAAATGTCTGCAAGGGAGCGGGCTTTATACCTAAAAGCTCAAATGGATAATACTGTTTTAAAAGATGTGCCTGATGACAAAAAAAATGAAGCAATAAAAGAACTTGTAGATCAAAGAATAAAACAAACCAGGGGATTTTCTGACGAGCGTTGGGCTAATATGTCTGATGCGCGCAAAGAGCGTTTGCGTGAACGGTTTATGTCAGATTTTAGTTTGATTATGGAAAACGGATTTACCAAAAAAGATTTAGAGTCTTTATCTTATGATGAAAAATTACACTTAGAAATTGAATTAAAGGAAAAAAGAATTCAACATCTTACCGAAAAATTAGAAGAAATGAGTGTAAATTATGCAGCAGGCGTTGATACTGAAGAATACGAAAATAAAAAGAACAAAATATCAGAAACGTTAGAAAAAATCAAAAGTGATAAAGATAAAACTGTTGGTATAGATCGTTTGCATGAAGCATTCAGTTCTTTAAACCTGACGGATATAAGTAATCAAGAATCGCAAAATGTTAATCCTAAAGATACTATTGATACTTTAAGCCGGCTCAAAGGGCTGCAAGATACAGAAGCGGACGTTGCCTCTAAGATTGCTTCGGCTAAAGGTGAGCAAGACGTAACGATGTTGAATGCTGCAGAGAAACAACTCGGACGTCAATTTAATTTTAAGAACGAGAAAGATATTCATCTATTAGCAAAAATGTTAAATGATGAAAAATTAAGTCCTGAAATAAAAATGAATGAATTTATAAAAATTAATATTAGGTTAGAAGAGAAGACAAAATCATCGGATCCAAAAGTTCGTGCCATAGCTGAAGAACAGTATACCGCATATTTAGAAAAAATGTATGATCTTGGTTTTGATGAAAAATTTATTGAAGAATATATTAAAACCGGTAAATTATCCGGAGAAAATGCAGAAAGATTTAATGAATTTTGCGGAAAATATGCCGAAGATTTGAATAAAATTGCACATCCGTCTGAAGGTCATAAAAAACTTGCCAAGTCATTGTCTTATGGGCAGGCTATAATAATGGATAAGGGCTTTAAACCCGATAAAAGATTTGACGATTTGTATAAAAACGAAGAATACACAGACTCAGTCGGTGACGGGTTAAGGCAAGTTAAAGGTTCCAAAGCCGTCGGCGGCTATTTAAAAACCATGTTGCCGCAATTGGCTGCAAGTGTTCAATCTTCTGAATTTGATAAGAACATGTTGTCTTATGCTTATACTTTTGAAGATGATAATGACAAAATTGAATTCCAAAAGCAATTGTTTGATATAGTTGGTGATTTGGCTGTTGAAAACCAGAGCCATGCTTTTGAAACAACAATGTCATCAAAATTTGATGAGGTTCAGGAATACGCCGCAAGCAATATTTACAAATTGGACGAAAGTGTCAGAGATTGGGCAAGCGATTACACCAAATCGCTCGGCAAAGAAAATTTGACGGACGCAATCAGAACCGAACCTCCCGCACCTGAGCCAAAAACTTCAACGAATGTTTCATCTGACGATGATGTAACAAATTATACCGGTGTTGTCACAAATACTATTCAAAATACAAAATCTGAACCGCAGATTAAATTTGAAGAATTGTCTCAAAATACCAAATCTTCTTATAATAAGATAGAATTAGCCGAAGGGCCTGTTTCGCATGAAAGGGCTGTGGAATATTTCAGAAGTCTTTCAAGAAAAGAGCAGAGTGACCTTTTAAATGCTTTGCCTGCTCAATTGTTTAACAAGCTTCCGGTTACTATATGTGAAAATTTCCCTGAATATGTACCTACTTTTGTTGACAAAGGCAGAGGTATAGAAATTATAACGAAATGTAGTTCCGTTGTGGCTAATTCGGCAATGAAAAGTATGAAAACCGGCGGTACAAAAGCTAAAAAAGAACTTTATGAATTTATTGCTCAGCATCCGGAAAGATTTAATAAAATTTCACAGGAAGCCGCAGCGGAAGCCCTCGGAACGGATAATAAAAAAAATATCAATAATGAACCTTTAAGGCTGAATGCTTGATTTTTAAAATTGTTTGTAGTTTAATTGTCTTACAGCGGTTTATTTATGAGATTCTGAAACACCTACCGGCTGCGCCGACGGATACAGGCTCACACAACTCGTGCCTCGTTGGTTCGCTTTGTAAAGTTCAGAATGATAAATATTAATCCGCAAGTCCAACAGAAAGAAGACAATTTTAAATTGCCGAAAGAAATTATTTTAGCAAAACACGCGGGATTTTGCTACGGTGTGAAAAGAGCCGTTGAAACCGCTAAAAAATTAAAAGCCGAAAACCCTGATAAAAATGTTTTTGTGCTGGGTGAACTTATCCATAACACTCAGGTTATTCACGAATTGGAAAGTTTAGGGATAAAAACACTAACCGAAATTCCCGAAAAGGGCGAAGGAATTTGTGTTATCAGAAGTCATGGCGAAAGCCCGCAGGTTATTGAAAAAATTAAACAGGCAGGCTTTGAACCTGTTGATTTGACCTGTCCTGACGTCAAAAAGGTTCAGCAAAAAGCAATTGAACTTGCAAAAGAGGGGTATTACGTCGTTATTGTCGGCAAATCCGAACACCCCGAAGTTATTGCGATTAAGGCAAATGCCGAACTTTATACCGACAAAGTCGTTGTGGCAAGTTCCGTTGAAAAGTTAAAACCGATTGAAGCTGAATTAAAATCACACAAAAAAATAGGAGTGGTTGTCCAGACAACGCAAAGGATTACAACCCTGACGCCTGTGGTGGAATACCTGACGGCTATCGCAAAAGAATTGCACGTCGCAAACACAATCTGCGCAAGCACTTCCATGCGTCAGACAGAAGCGAAAGAATTGGCGCAAAACAGTGACCTTATGATTGTCGTAGGCTCCAAAAAAAGCGCTAACACAACTCATTTGGCCGAAATTTTAAAAGACATTACAAAAACAATTCACATTGAAAACGATGAAGAATTGGAAAATTATATTGATTTAATCAAAAACGCGGAAAAAATTTCAATCACTGCAGGGGCTTCCACCCCTCAGGAAGTTATTGAAAAAGTAATTAATAAAATTAGAAAAGGAGAATAAAAATGACAGCAACATTAGAAAAAACATCAATGGATGAATTTGAAAAACTTTTGGAAGAAAGCTTTTCAAAATCTTATTCAGTAGCCGATATCGTAGAAGGTACGGTTGCTAAAAAAGAACAAGACGGATATTTGATAAGTATTCGCGGTGCAAAAACTGAAGCATTCTTGCCGAGTAAAGAAATCCCTTCAGGCGAAGGCGCTGAAACTCTTGAAATCGGTGACGAAAGAGAATTTTATGTATTAAAAGAAGAAAATGACGAAGAAGGAATGGTTTTGTCACTTAAACGTATTGCATTTGCTCAAGCATGGGCACAGTTGAATGATGCAAAAGTTCAGGGCGACACTATTTTAGCTAAAGTTGTTTCTATAGTAAAAGGCGGTGTTCTGGTTGACGTGGCTGATCTGAAAGGATTTATCCCGTCATCACAATTAAGAACAGGCACTCCGTTTGACGGTCTGGTTGACCAGAAAATTGAAGTTAAAGTTCTTGAAGCAGATCCTAAGAAAAATAAATTAATCCTTTCACAGCGCTTGGCAGTTGCGGAACAGCGCGATCAAG
The DNA here is from genome assembly GCA_944326625.1 of Candidatus Gastranaerophilales bacterium. Classification (GTDB taxonomy): domain Bacteria; phylum Cyanobacteriota; class Vampirovibrionia; order Gastranaerophilales; family Gastranaerophilaceae; genus SIG32. The sequence continues at coordinate 5,724 of CALVER010000089.1, forward strand.
TTGTTGATAATATTTTGTCAACTCTTGAAGAAGGACAGATTGTTAAAGGTGAAGTCGTAAGAATTGCAGACTTTGGCGCATTCGTTGATATCAACGGAATTGACGGTTTGCTGCCTATTTCAGAAATTTCATGGTCAAGAATTAAACACCCGTCAGATGTTATTTCTCTGGGCGAAACAATTGAAGTTAAAATTATTAAAATTGACAGCGAATTAAAGAGAATTTCATTGTCATTAAAGAGAATGGGTGAAGATCCGTGGCAGCAGATTGAAGGCCAGTTTGAAGAAGGTCAGGTAATCACGGGTACTGTTAATAAAGTTACCGGTTTTGGCGCATTTATTAACATTTTCCCCGGAGTTGAAGCGTTATTGCCGGTTTCTGAAATGGCGGAAGAAAATGTTAATCCGTTCAATCAATTCAAAGTAGGTGACAGCGTAGAAGTTCTCATTAAGAAATTCACTCCGCAAGAACACAGAATTGCTTTGAGTATCAAAGACATCAACAAAGATGCATAAGTTAGAAAAAGCTCCCGAAAGGGAGCTTTTTTAGTGCTTTTTTTACATAAAAACTATTATAGGTATGTATCAGCATTTTCTTTCTCTTTTTTGGGCGAGGAAAAGAGAAAGAAAACGCT
>CALVER010000090.1 GCA_944326625.1 Candidatus Gastranaerophilales bacterium
TCATAGCAGCCACAATGCCGATTATGCCGAGGGTAATCAAAACTTCCGCCAAAGTAAACGCAACACGACGAATGTTGCCTGACATGTCTACGTGTCTTGGATTGTGCACAGCTCGCAAAAGCGTGGTTTTGCTCGCAGGGACGAACTCGCTGCGCTCCGTTCTTGTGCAAATCCGCTGCGTAGCACCCTCGGCGAGGGTGAAGGCTACTTTCTTTTTAAAGTCGTTAAGACGATAAGACATTAGGACGTTAAGTTCTTTACTGTGAGCTTCGCTCACATATTTGTCATTCCGAACTTTACAAAGCGAACCAACGAGGCACGAGTTGTGTGAGCCTGTATCCGTCGGCGAAGCCGTTAGGTGTTTCGGAATCTCTTTATTATGAGATGCTGAAACTAGTTCAGCATGACCGGAGGTTAAGCTACTGCCCCCCCCCCCTGGATGAAATGTAGTCATAGTGCGTATTTGCGCCCATTGTTTTTACCTCCGTTTATTATGTAACATTTGAATTATACTATATTTATCCGGTTGGTGCAAGTATGAAATTAAGATAATATTAAAATATTGAGCCGGCAGGGAATTTATAATATAATTAGTTTATCGTAAGTTAAGAAGAGAGGTAATTATGATAGACAAGACAGCAGTTATTCATCCGTCAGCACAGATTGCGGAAGATGCGATTATAGGCCCGTACGTTGTTATAGGCGAAAATGTAAAAATCGGCAGCAAAACAAGAGTTATTGCAAATGCTTATATTGAACATGCAGAAATCGGCGAAAGATGTACGATTTCTCCGTTTGCAACAATAGGTTCCGAACCGCAGGATTTAGGTTATAAAGGTGAAGAAACAAAAGTTGTAATCGGCGACGATACTATCATAAAAGAAAACGTAACTATTCACAGAGGCGCTGCATGCGGCGATTTTACCACAAGAATAGGCAACAAATGTTTATTGATGGTCGGATCTCATATTGCACATAACTGTGTGCTTGAAGATCAGGTTATTCTCGCCAATCTTGTAACTTTAGGCGGGCATGTTCATGTCGGATTCGGTGCGTTTGTCGGCGGCATGAGTGTATTTCATCAAAATGTAAGAATAGGTGATATGGCGATTATATCAGGATTTTCAGCTTCCCGTCAGGATATTTTACCGTATTCAAAAGGCGACGGGCGTCCTGCCTTCCCGTGCGGACTTAATGTTGTTGCCATGAAACGCCGCGGAATTCCTCAGGAAACCAGAACTGCAGTAAATGAAGCTTTTAAACTTCTTATCTCAGACGAATTTAACACAACTCAGGCTATTGAAAAAATTAAGGCCGAAATTCCGATGAATGAATATATTGAAAAAATGATTGAATTTATTCAAACATCAAAACGCGGAGTTTTATTAAAATCTCACAAACACGGTCACCATTCATTAGAAGGCGGCGAAAATGAATAAAACCATCTGGGATAAATATGCGGAAGTCCTCGTTGACTATTCGGTTGACGTTCAAAAAGGCGACCTTGTTGAAATCAGATCGGAAAGCGTTTATGCAAAAGATCTTGTAAGAGCGGTTTATAAACGCGTTCTGGAACGCGGCGGACATCCTTTAGTCAGAACCGGGCTCGGCGATATGGCGGAGTTGTTTATAAAATATGCCTCCGATGAACAGCTGGATTATGTTGATCCTATTTCAAAACTTGAATATGAAAGAGTTGATAAATTTATTTCTATAGGAAGCCCTTTAAACACAAAGAGTATGAAGCGTGCGGATCTCAAAAAGCTTGCGCGAAGAGGAAAAGCTACAAAGCCATTATCTGAACTTTTGATGACGCGTTCTGCAGAGGGCACTGCAAAATGGGTTATCTGTGATGTTCCGACCCATGCTCTTGCTCAGGAAGCCGGCATGTCTTTTGATGAATATGCTGAATTTTTATTCAATTCCTGTTACTTAAATCTGGTAAATCCGGTCGAAAAATTAAGAGAATTGGACGAAAAACAATCCAAATGGGCAGAATATTTGAATAAAGTTAAAAAATTACACATAACAGGCGCCAGAACAGATATAACGTTTAACGTAGAAGGCAGAAAGTGGATTAGCTGTTCAGGTTTGAATAATTACCCTGACGGTGAAGTTTTTACATCTCCCGTAGAGGACGGAATAAACGGCGAAATCTATTTTGATTACCCGCAAAATTACAGAGGAAATGAAGCTCACGGGGTTCATCTCTGGATTGAAAACGGAAAAGTTGTAAAAGCCTCTGCGGATAAGGGTGAAGAATTCTTGCACGCAATGCTTGATATGGATGAAGGCTCCCGCGGCATTGGTGAAATTGCAGTCGGCACAAACGATATGATTCAGGAGATTACCGGCAATATTCTTTTTGATGAAAAAATCGGCGGCGCAATCCATATGGCTGTCGGCGCTTCATACCCTGAAACAGGCGGCAGAAATGTTTCCGGACTTCACTGGGATTTAATTAAAAATATGAAAAACGGAGGCAAAATTTTTGCCGACGACATCCTTATTTACGAAAACGGAAAATTCCTTATCTAAGTATACAATTGTTTGAATATGAAATCGCTTGGAATAGCTGTTTCATCAGCGTCCTGCGGTTTTATGAAAATACTCGGATTGTTTTCAGGAAGTTTTTTGTCGAGTTTTTGTATAATACTGCCTACTGTACCGTTAGAGACCGGTTTAATCCGTTCTGTCATAATTTTTAGCTCCTTAGTAATTTTATGGACGGATTTTTTGAGGCAAAACTTTTGGCTTTTACAAATTTTTTTACATAAAGTAACATTGACAAAAATTTTGTAGGGTGTTAAGATTTTATTCCCGAGGAGGAAAAAATGGTTAAAATATCACCTATTATTGAAAGATTGGCATCATTAAAAAATGATCAGGTTTATTCCGCTTTTTCAGGCGATTATAAAGGGTTTAAAACAGCTGCAAAAGAATATGCAAAACTTGCTGTCAACAACTTTGATGACGCGCTCAAAGCTAAAGCCATGGAAGTAAAAGTTCCGTTGTTTTCATCCTATGGCCTAAAAATGGCAAAGGTGTGGTTTTTGAATAAATTCAGAATAAAAACACCTGAAGAAAAAGCGTTTAAAAAACTTGCAAAAGAGTATAAAATGAAAAAGGATTTTGAAAAAATAGTTAAAAAATAGGAGGCTGTTAGGCCTCCTATTATTGATTTATTACGCATTTACTAATGACTTTGAACGTTCTAGCTGCAATGTGCAGGTTGTAACGTCGCATACGCAAGACGGTCCAAAATACTGAACAGCTCCGGGGAATAAATATCTGTCATTCATTGCCCAGTCTTCTCTGTTTTGTTCTAATTCTTTGAAAACGGGTCCGTCAAGTCTTACTAATGCTTTTTGAATAACCGGTTTCATTTCACCGTGGCGTTTTTCCATATTCATCATCATTGTCAAAGGTACACCGCCTGCAATCCATTCATCTGCAGGTGCTGTAAGGTTTCTGACTGATGACAGGTATCCGGTCAGACCGAAGTTGATTAATGCAAATGCGTTAAAGCCTAATGAATAGCAGTAATCAGCGTCAAAGTTTGACGGGAATGCGCATCTTCCTTCATAGCCGAAGAAATGTGACTGCGGTGAGAATTTGCCGATATAGTCACCTTGTGATTTCAATTCATCAAGTCTTGTTGAAATCATTTCGATTAACAATTTTTCGGTTTCAATTTTTGACACCTGAACATTGCCGTGCGGGTCTCTGTCTGCCAGCAATTGACCTTTGATTAATACAGGAAGTGAATTGTAAACTTTTGCATTGTCAGGATCAAGTCTGTTTTCCACAATATCAAATTTTTCTCTGATTGTTGTTGCGTTTACAAAGTCAGGGTCTGTTTCCAATGATGCCATAATATCATTTAAGTTCGCAATCATTGATTTCATCTCGGGGATAAATTCAATTAAGCCTTCCGGAATAATTGCTATACCGAAGTTTTTACCAATATCTGCACGTTTTACAATGATATTTGTCATGTAATTTACGATTTGTTCAAGTGACATTTTCTTTTCTTCAACTTCTTCGGAAATCAAAGTTATATTGGGCTGAGTTTGCAATGCAGCTTCCAACGCAACGTGTGATGCGCTTCTGCCCATAATTTTAATAAAGTGCCAGTATTTTTTGGCGGAATTTGCGTCGCGTTGAATGTTTCCGATAAGTTCCGCATAAGTTTTTGTTGCAGTGTCAAAGCCGAATGAAATTTCAATCTGGTCGTTTTTCAAGTCGCCGTCAATAGTTTTCGGACATCCGATAACCTGAATTCCTGCGTTATTTTTTACAAACCATTCGGCAAGCATTGCTGCATTTGTGTTTGAATCGTCGCCGCCGATTATTACAACAGCGGAAATGTTAAGCTTTTTGCAAACTTCCCATGATTTTTGGAATTGTTCTTCTGTTTCAAGCTTTGTTCTGCCTGAGCCTATAATATCAAAACCGCCGGTATTTCTGTATTGGTCAATGAATTCATCGGTGAATTCTACGTATTTGCCGTCAATAATACCTGACGGGCCGCCTAGAAATCCGTATAATTTGTTGGAGGAATTTGCCTGTTTTAATGCGTCATAAAGTCCGGCAATTACGTTGTGTCCTCCCGGTGCTTGACCGCCGGAGAGGATTACGCCTACGTTTCTCGGTTCTGATGTTGTCATTGATATAGAATTTTTAAATGTTACAACCGGTTTGCCGTAAGTATTTTTAAATAAATTTTGGATTTGTTCCTGATCTCTTACTGATTGGGTAGATGATCCTTCAACCAGCTCAAGGCTGTTTATCCCTAATGCGAGGCATGCAGGGAGTTTCGGCTGGTATTTTAATCTTTCGATTTGTAATGGTGAAAGTGTTTTCATAAATTTCTTCCTTCTTATTAGTGTACACACTTATATTTTACTACAAAAATAAAGACTTCCAACAAGGAAGTCTTTATTCATTATTTTAAAGCGAACATCATATCTGCTTCGACAGCCACTTTACCGTCAACCCGCCCGATGCCGTGAGCTTTGCATATAGGACCTTTGACTTTTAAGAGTTCAATTTCCATTTCGAATTTGTCGCCTGGTCTTACGATATTTTTGAAACGAGCATTTTCAACCCCTGCATAAAGTGCTAATTTACCGTTGAATTCAGGCATTTTTAATAAAATCGGTGCTGAGCATTGTGCCATAGCTTCCAGTTGTAAAACGCCAGGCATAATCGGATTGTTCGGAAAATGTCCCTGGAAAAATCCTTCATTCATTGTCATATTTTTGTAACCTTTTGCGTATTTGCCCGGTACACATTCAGTAATTTTATCTACCAGCAAAAAAGGATATCTGTGCGGCAGCATTTCCATAATCTGCATAATGTCAAAACTCAATACTTCTTCTGTCATAAATTTTCTCCTTATTTAGTCTCTATTAATTTATCTTTTAAAATTTTTGCTACTTTTAAATGCACGGCATGTCCCGCTTCTTTGACAAGGATTTGTGCCTTTAGATTAAGCGGGTTTACGCCTGTTAAATACAAATCTCCTATAACATCAAGAATTTTATGTTTTATAGGTTCATTTTCGGAACGTAATTCTGTTGTGTAACCGTCATCCGTCAACCCGACGGTATTTTCCTGAGTTACACCCTGAGCAAATCCGAACATCTGGAATTTTTTCAAATCTTTATAAAATCCGAAAGTTCTGGCTTCAATAATTTCATCAGGATTTTTCGGATTGTAATTAACCCAGCGTCTTGTCAAATCCGGATGGTCATAATTCACGGCATAAGATATAAACAAATCTTTATCCGGCAGAATTATCATACTGGTTTTGCCGTTCAGGTAATAAACAGGTTCAGTAACCGTATAATATTTATGTTTTGATTTTTCAATACCTGCCTGTTTAAAAAGTTCAACCCAGCCTTTTGCGCTTCCGTCAAGAGCCGGAACTTCGCTCTCATCCATGCAGATATCAACCGAATCTATTCCGCAAAATGCCATTGCGGCTGACAGGTGTTCTTCAAGCATAACTCTTGATTTTTTGTTTCCGAGAGTTACGCAATGATCTGTGGAAATTAAATTGTCTATGTCAGCCGTGAAAGCTTCTTCGCCTTTTACAAAATATCTTATTTTCCCTTCGTTTGAAGGGAAAAAAGTTACTTTACAGGGCTTATTTTTCATTAAGCCGTTACCGGTTATTTCGATTTGTTTTTTGAGTGTTCCCATTATTCGTTGTGTGCCTCTTCAAAAGCCGTAAGCATAGGTTCGTATTTTCTGAATTTTGCAATGATTTCCTGAGCGTCTTTCATTGTTTTAAGCTGTTTGATAAATTCTTTTCTCGGAACAGCCGGAATACCTACAACGAT
>CALVER010000091.1 GCA_944326625.1 Candidatus Gastranaerophilales bacterium
GTAGAAAAAAAGGAGATTAATCTCATGGCAAGAGAAAAGTACGAACGTACCAAACCGCACGTTAACATCGGTACAATCGGCCACGTTGACCACGGTAAAACAACATTGACAGCAGCTATTACAGGCGTTATGGCTGCAGCAGGTAAAGCTCAAGCAAAAAAATTCGATGAAATTGATGCTGCTCCTGAAGAAAAAGCTAGAGGTATTACCATCTCTACAGCTCACGTAGAATACGAAACAGATTCAAGACACTATGCACACGTTGACTGCCCGGGCCACGCAGACTATGTTAAAAACATGATTACTGGTGCTGCTCAAATGGACGGTGCTATCCTCGTTGTTGCTGCAACTGACGGTGCTATGCCTCAGACTCGTGAACACATCTTGTTGGCTCGTCAGGTTGGCGTTCCTAACTTGGTTGTATTCTTGAACAAATGCGATATGGTTGACGATCCTGAATTGTTGGAATTGGTTGAAATGGAAGTTAGAGAACTTCTTTCTTCATACGAATTCGACGGTGACAGCATTCCGTTCATCCACGGTTCAGCTTTGAAAGCTCTTGAAGCTGTTCAAAAGAACCCGAACATCCAACGCGGTGAAGATAAATGGGTTGACAAAATTTGGGAATTGATGGATGCAGTTGATACATACTTCCCGACACCTGAACGTGACTTAGACAAACCGTTCTTGATGCCTGTTGAAGACGTATTCTCTATCACAGGCCGCGGTACTGTTGCTACAGGCCGTGTAGAACGTGGTATTGTTAAAGTTGGTGACGAAGTTGAATTGGTTGGTCTTGGTGAAACTAAGAAAACAACCGTTACCGGTGTTGAAATGTTTAGAAAACAACTTGATCAAGGTCAAGCTGGTGACAACATTGGTGCTTTGCTCCGCGGTATTGATAAAACTGAAATTCAACGCGGTCAAGTACTTGCAAAACCGGGTACAATTCACCCGCACACTAAATTCACAGCTAACGTTTACGTTTTGACTAAAGAAGAAGGCGGACGTCATACACCGTTCTTCCCTGGCTATCGTCCTCAGTTCTACATCAGAACAACTGACGTTACCGGTTCTATCCAATTCGACGGTCAAATGGTTATGCCTGGCGACAACGTCGTTATGACAGTTGAATTGATTGCACCTGTTGCTATCGAAGAAGGTATGAGATTCGCTATTCGTGAAGGCGGACGTACAGTTGGTGCCGGTGTTGTTGACAAAATTATTGCTTAATAATTTTTCATCACATATAAAAAAGAACCTGAACTTTTGTTCAGGTTCTTTTTTTTTCGTTAAATAACTAACTTAAAAGCGCTTCAACAATTTTAGCATTTGTTCTGGCTTGCGTTACATTGATTAAGTATTTTTTCAATGTTTTAGCGACAAGCTCGGAGCGGTTTTTGGAATATTTAACAGCGCCTAATTCGTCAATGGCTCTGGCCGGAAGCGTCAAAACTACATTGGATTTTTCATCAGGCAGTGCCAGATATTCTTCTAAAGTTGTTGTTGCGTAGTCCTTCATTTTTCCCCAATCCTTTTTGTTATCCTAAGAGTGCTTCTAAAAGTTCTGCATTTGTTGCGGCTTTACCGCTGTTTCTGATTTGTGATCTGTACATATATGATCTTAATGCTTCTCTGATTAATTCTGAACGTGTACGGTTTTCGCTTGTTGCTACGGAATCAATTTCGTCCAAAAATTTTTCAGGCATTGAAATAAGTACTCTTGCCATTGTTGTAACTCCTATTTTTGTATTCCCCTTGTATATATATAAAAAATTTCATGCCGAAAAAATTGCCTGAGATATAATTTTTTATGAAAAATTGCTTAACAAAACTTCATGAAATATCAAAATCGCCGTACATAGTAGTTTTTGTCGTGTTTAAGCTGATTGCGTATTTCGGATAATTCGGGGTCTTTGTGGATTTTAGTGAGAATTTTAGCGGTCTTTTCGCGAATTGTGTATTCATTAATATCTTTTGTTTGTTTGATAATATTTTTCAGCACATTCGGCGGTATAAATTCTGTGAATTCAAAAATCGTTTCAAGGCACCAGTATAGTTTAAAAACTTCTTTGTTAACTTTGTATTTTCCGTCTTGAAAATCGAATTTTTGGACAATTTGTATTAAATTTTGTGTTAAATCAATAAGTTTTCCGGTAAAATACGTACAAAAATCATTATTTTTTTGCAGGAATTTAAGAGAAGTTATGATATTTCGGCAGACATTGGAATTAACGTCAATAGTTGCAGCCAAAAAAGTATCATAGATTGATTTGTCAAAAAAGTATTTATCCTGCCCGCCGGAAATTAATTCATAAATTTTAAGAGCAACGGCTTCGCGGATTTTGCCGTCCTGACCTGTAAGATTATTGACTAAAATTTTTGCCTGTTCAATATTTTCAATATGGTCAATTTTAAGCGCAGCGATTTGTTTCTGGACAATATTACCGGTATTCAGAAGCGTAAAAAGCTCACCGGGCGTTAAATTTTTTTCAAAAAGATTTAACGCCTGCTTGAAATTTTCATCTAAAGTTGGATAATAAGAAGTATTCAAATTTTGCTTATCCTGCGTCATACATAAATAATATAACATAAAGTTTAATGAAATTTGCATATTCAGGCGTTTTAATGTATTATATAGATAATAGGAGATTTACCCATGGATGATATTATTAATTTTTTCAAAGATATATTTATGATAAAAGAATGCAATGACAGAAAAGTCGGATTGTGTCAGTTTAAAACGGAAACCCCTGTCGAAAAACCGCGTAAATTGGTTTTAAAGGCATCAAAAGATATAAAGATTTCTGATTTAATGCGTAGAAGTGCTTAGTATTCAATGCCTTTTCTGGCAGCGATACCTGTATCCCAGTAATGTTTAACGGGTTTAATCTCGGAAACCAAGTGCGCAATTTCGATAATTTTCGGGTGCGCATTTCGTCCTGTTAAAACAATTTCCATTTCTTCGGGTTTGTTTTTCAAAACTTCAACCACCTCATCCACGTCAAGAATCCCCATATCTATTGCGATATTGGCTTCATCAAGGATTATGAGCTGGTATTCATCGTTTTTGATGGCTTTTTTAGCAAGTTCCCAGCCTTTTTTAATTTCTCTGACGTCATCTTCGGTTTCGTTATCTTTATATACAATTCTGTCCAAGCCGGCCTGAATGATTTTTAAATTATCCTTAATCGCCGGCGACAAATTCATAAACGAATTAAGTTCACCGTAGTCATCTCCGCCTTTTGTGAACATAATTATTAAAACTTTCCAGCATCTGCCGAGAGCTCTCATCGCAAGCCCCAAAGACGCTGTGGTTTTGCCTTTGCCGTCACCTGTATAGACCTGTATGTAACCGTGCTGTGCCCAGTTCGGATTTATTAATTTGTTTTCGCAATTGTCCATTGAGCCCTCCGGGACATTTTTCTTTGTTTATTATATATTAAAAAAATGAAGAATAAAACCGACTACAGAGTATATGCAAAAGAATTAAGAAAAACGCTGGATGTAGCGTCTTTAAGTCAAAGCCTTTGTGAGAAAATCCGTCAGGAAAGTCATTACAAAAACGCAAAACATGTCATGCTTTTTTATCCCACGGCATACGAAATTGATTTAAGAGATTTGTTTCGTGATGAAAAAAGTTTTTATCTGCCTAAAGTACATGACGATAAAATTCTTGTATGTCCTTTGTCGGAAAAACTTGAAAAATCAAAATTTAACATTATGGAGCCGTGTTCCGGGCCTGTAGAACCCGAATTGTTGGATATAATTATTGTGCCGGCGCTTATGGCGGATAAAAGAGGTTATCGTCTGGGCTATGGCGGCGGATTTTATGACAGGTTTCTGCCGTTATGCATAAATGCGTTTAAAATCGTTGCAGTCCCAAAAGAATTATTTATCGACGAACTTCCGTATGATGAATTTGACGTGAAAGTCGATAAAGTGTTATACATGTAAAAAGGACCCGCGTTTAAGCGAGTCCTTAAAGGTTAGTTTAAGGATTAAAATTTTATTCAGCTAAATTATTATGCCGTATATTTTGGAGCAAAAGCTTTAATTCCTGCTTCTTCAGCTTGTTTTACGCTTTCAAGTTCCTGTTCAATCATTTTTAACTGAGCTTCAATTTTTGTTTTTTCCTGCATCATTTGTTTTTCTTGCTCATTTAATAATTTAGCTTCAATTTTTGCCATGCGTTCGCGTTCCTGTTTATACAAACTTTGCTGAATCCACTGCTGATACATCATTTGTGAATTCGGATCCATTTGCATAATCTGTTGTGCGATCATAGGCTGCATTCCCATAAAATTCATCTGGGCATTTTGAACCGCCATGTTATGTGAATAATTCATGTACATCATTGTTCTTCCGAACATTGAGCTTGGAGTATTCATCATATCATACATTGAAACTGATCCGTCTGCAATATTTGCCGCATACTGCTGCATATCACTTATTTTTCTTGTGATTTCCTGCAGCCTTGCCTGATACTTGTATTGCTGGCTGATCAGATCATGTTTTCGAGCGATAAACATTAAAATAGCCATCGTCGTAACTCCTACCTAATAACTAACCTTTTTTAACCTTTACAAATATATAAAAACATGCAATATCAAGTTATTGCATGTTTTTTGAGGTTTTGTTAAGTTATGTTACAAAAGCTATTTATTTTCTCTTGTTATAACTTTATCAATAAGTCCGTATTCAAGAGCTTCCTGTGCCGTTAAGAAGTGATCGCGTTCGCAGTCTTCTTTAACTTTTTCATAAGGCTGACCTGAATTTTCCGCCATAATACTTATTAACATATCTTTCATTCTTAAAATTTCTTTGGCTTCAATTTCAATATCGGTAGCCTGACCTTTAGCACCGCCCAAAGGCTGGTGAATCATAACCCTTGAATTCGGCAGAGCCATTCTTTTGCCTTTTGCGCCTGAACATAGTAAAAATGCTCCCATAGACGCTGCATCACCAAGGCAAATTGTTGATACATCAGCTTTTATTAACTGCATTGTGTCATAAATTGCCATACCTGCTGTAATTACGCCTCCAGGACTGTTTATGTAAAGCATGATATCTTTTTCAGGATTTTCGCTGTCAAGCAGCAATAATTGCGCAACTATTGAATTTGCAACTTCATCATCAATTTCCGTTCCCAAAAAGATAATTCGTTCTCTTAACAATCTTGAAAAAATATCAAATGAACGTTCGCCTCTTGATGACGCTTCTATAACCGTCGGGACATAACCCATAATTTTAAAATAAGTTTCCTGATCCATATTAATTCTCCTAATATATTTTTATTATATCATAAATCTCAAATTTTTATCATTCGTGAGGTGGATTTTGGAATATTAACAAATGTAACAAAATAAATCCTTCCTGAAATCAGAGGGTTTCGGATGTTTTTATATATGTAAGAGATAAAAAGAAGAGGACAGAGCGATGGCTATTTCAAACATTCATGAAACATTGTTAATGTACACAAAGCAAAAATCCGCAATTAACGAGCAGTTATCAGGCGTAATGTTCGATATGGTTTCTGCATCACGAAAAACAGCTGATTTACAGCAGAAATATAACGAGAGATTACAGGCTGCATATTACGATCCTGATTACGGATACGGTACTGATGAATATATGGTCATTGTTGAACAATATGAAAATGACCACGAATTTGAATTATCAGCATTGGAAGCATGGGAATCCGAGCTGGAACTTGAAAAAAATAATCTTGAAACTCAGTTAAACGAGATTACGTCATTTGAAAACAGCTGGACAAAATTGTTACAGACAAATATTAAAAGCGACTTCTCGTATGGCGGAGTCGGTCAGTAATAAAAAAAAGCGGATTTTATATCCGCTTTTTTATTGACAAAAATCGGGTTAAATTGGTATAATAAAACTGTGAGAAGGAGAAAAGCTATGGAAAACAAAGGATTTTTACAAAACGGGGGGGGGCGTCTCTCCTAGCTAGATTTAACAAGGGTTTCGGCGGTATTGTTTGGAAAAAGTTATTAAGATACTATGGCACTAAGGCACTAAGAAGGAAGATTTGTAACAGGAATGCCGACCAACATAGTTGTGGTCGAAAGGTGTCTGTCATCCTGAACTTGTTTCAGGATCTGGCAGCTGTGACGCAGAGAAAGCCCCGCCCCCGAATTTCTAAGTTCGCAAAGCTCACTAAGAAATTCAACCCCGCCGTGGTGGGGGATAAAGCTGTGAGCGAAGCTCACGGTAAAGGACTTAACGTCCTAACGTCTTATCGTCTTAACGACTTTAAAAAGAAAGCCGGTGCTACGCACGTAGACATGTC
>CALVER010000092.1 GCA_944326625.1 Candidatus Gastranaerophilales bacterium
CGGCTAGTTACCAAAAAATAATTATTGTGATAAAATATAATTAAAGGGGATATAAATTATGAAAAACATGTTAAAAGTATTAATAATAACAGCCGCATTAGCGGTAAACACGGCAGTAATCGCGGCACCGCAGACAGCACCTGCACAACAGACGCCGGCTGCACAGACAAAACCGGCGGTACAAACACCTCAGGCGGTAAAAACTTATGTAAACCCGCTGGATGTGGTTGCATCACCGTCAAAATATTTGAATAAAATTATAACGGTTAAAGGTAAATTCGACAAATTTTCGACTCTCGGACTTGATTATGAGCCTGCAATGAGAAGTTCCGAGGATTATATCACGTTTTTAATCCAGCGTCCTGATGTGGTTGACCATAACATACCTTTATCAGAGATGAAAATATTTTTGAAACGTACGGAAGCTGAAAAACACATTGATCTTGATGCGGGCGACGAGATTGAATTCAGCGGAAAAGTATTTTCAAACGCATTAGGCGATGTGTGGATGGATGCTGAAAAATTCACGGTTCTGACGAAAAAAAACAAAGAAGAAAATGCATCTGAAAAAGCACCTGCAGCAAAATAAGAAACAATAAACGGAGTTAAGTATGGCAGAAAAAGAAAAGTTTTTAACAATACACGGTCACTTTTACCAGCCGCCGAGAGAGAACCCGTGGCTTGAGGCAATAGAGCTTCAAGACAGCGCGCTGCCTTTCCACGACTGGAATGAAAGGATTACAAAAGAATGCTACAACCCGAATTCCGTATCAAAAATCGTTGATAACCGGAACAGAATTCTTGATGTTGTTAATAACTATTCTTTGATGAGCTTCAACTTCGGCCCTACGCTTTTGTCGTGGATGGAGCAGTATGCGCCTTTGACTTATGAAAGGATTATAAAAGCGGATATTGAAAGCATAGACCTGAATGACGGGCACGGAAACGCCATGGCGCAGGTGTATAACCACATGATTATGCCGCTTGCAAACGAACAGGATAAACAAACTCAAGTTAAATGGGGCATAAGAGATTTTGAATACCGTTTCGGCAGAAAACCGGAAGGCATGTGGCTTGCGGAAACCGCCGTTGACGACGACACTTTGAGGGTTCTGGAAGAAAACGGGATAAAATTCACCGTGCTTTCACCTTATCAGGCACTGAAAATTAAAGGCCCCAAAGATAAAGAATGGACTGACGTAAGCTGGGGGAATATCGACCCCGCGCGCTCTTATAACTATAATATTAAATCAGCTCCCGGAAAATCAATCGCATTATTTTTCTATGACGGAGCAATTTCTCGCTCTGTAGCTTTTGATGAGCTTTTAAAAGACGGCAATAAGTTCATAAAACGCTTAAAAGAAGGGTTATCCGACACAAGAGATTACCCTCAGATTGTAAATATCGCAACCGACGGCGAAAGCTACGGCCACCATACAAAATTCGGCGATATGGCACTTTCTTATGTTCTGAAAATCAGAGCGGAGGACGAAGGATTTAAAATAATCAACTACGCTGCATATCTGGACAAATACAGAAGCGATTACGAAGTTGACATAAAACAGGCATCCTCCTGGAGCTGTTTCCACGGAGTCGGCAGATGGTGCGAAGATTGCGGCTGTTCAACAGGCGGACACCCCGGCTGGAACCAGAAATGGAGAAAGCCTTTGCGTGATGCGCTTGACTATTTGAGAGATGAACTTATAAAAGTATACGAAAAAGAAGGCCCGAAATACTTTAACACAGACATCTGGGAAGTCCGCAACAACTACATTGACGTAATTTTATCCAGAACGGAAGCTAATATTAAAAAATTCCAGAGCAAATACTTTTTGCCGAATTTAAGCGACGAAGACAAAGTCCGCGGGATGAAATTATTGGAAATCCAGCGTCAGGCACTTTTGATGTACACGAGCTGCGGCTGGTTTTTCTCGGAAATTTCGGGCATTGAAACCGTCCAGATTATGAAATACGCCGCCCGCGCAATGCAATTGGCAGCATATTTCACAAAACAGAATTTTGAAAAGAAATTTTTGGAAATTCTGAGCGAGGCAAAAAGCAATATTCAGGAATACGGCACGGGAAAAGATATCTACGAAAGGTTCGTAAAGCCGTCAGTCGTAACCCCGAAACAGGTTGTAAGCCTCTGGGCAATTTCTTCTCTTTATGAAGATTTTGACGATGAGGAAAATGTCTACTGCTACAAAATTAAAAGCTATGATTACCAGAAAGTTCAAAAAGGCACGTCAACGTTTATTGTCGGGCATACCGAACTTCAATCCCGCATAACGCTTGAGAGCGTAAACCAGATTTTTGCGCTGGTGCAATTTTCAGGCGGCGACTTCCACTGCGCGATTAAGGAATATTCGGACGAAGGGGCTTATAACACAATCAAAACCGATTTGATAAAGACATTCATGCTGAATCCTTTGACCGAAATTATCCGCGCGCTGGACGAAAACTTCGGGAAAGAATACTTCACGCTTAAAGACATATTTATTGAAGAAAGACGCAAAATCCTTCAAATTATGCTCAAAGGCAAGCTTGAAAAATTTGCCCAAACCTATAAAGACATGTACGACGAGGGCAAAGGTTCAATTTATCACATGCAAAATCTCGGGCTGGAAATTCCGGATGAATTCAAAATCGCCGCAACATACACCCTCAGCCGCAAATTTAATGACCTTGTGGCGCACTCTGGCGGATTTGTGGATCCCACAATATTGCAGCAGGCTTTTGACATAAATTATGAAGCGAAAAAAATGGGCATAAAATTAGACCGAACCCCGTCTAATACAATTTTTGCAAAGAAAATTCTGCAAAATACAATCAGACTTGCCCAGAGTTTCGAAAGCCAGCAGGCAGAAGTTCTATTGGAAATATTTGATAATGTCGAAAAACTTGACCTTGAAATTGATATTGCCGAAGCGCAGAATATCTACTTCAACAGAATTTACCACAAAATCGGCAACATTATTGAAAATTACACAACAACCGGAAGAAGCAAGGACAAAGAATTCATTAACATGCTGCTTGATATCGGCACAAAATTGAACATCAATACGGATTTTTATAAATCTAAATTAATGAATATTAAAACAAAGGCATAAATTACCAGTTTTCAGACCCGTGTTTTTTGTAAAGTTCAATATTAGCTAGCATTTTTTTCTCAACAGATGCAATTTTGAGCTGAATATCCGGAGAAACAGCCTTGTTTTTCAAAAGCTGCAATTCCAAAAGTTCCTCTTTAATCTTGCGGATTTTCTGCTTGGCTTCTTCCCGCTTCATAAAAAGCCACCCCTCATAGCCGCACCCGGGCGGAACTATTGCCCACGGAGAGGCCGGAAAATGCTTGCAAAGCGCAAGTCTTGTGTCGTATCTTGTGCATAAATTATCATCATCAAGGTATTTGCACTTATAAAACGTCATATCTTCTTCCTTGTAATTACCGTCCGCTTTCAGACTATTGATGATATTATCCACGGTTGGCGCGGAAACCTGCCTTGCAGCCTCTATAGATTCATACGGCTCAAAAACGCTTAAAAAATCAATTGCACCGGCGTCGCCTTCTTCTTTCATTTCAAGAAGTTTTTTATACGGGGTTGTCGTTGTGGCAACCCTGCAGCACAAACCGCATCTTATACACATTTCAGGACGCTGTGACAAATAATTCTTCTCGTAATTATCCATAATCACATTATATCCTCTTTATTAAATTAAATAAAATCACGTAATATTTCTTAAAATATTCAAAAAAATAGCAATAATTTAAAAGTTTTATACTTTATTAAATTAAGTAGTGAAAAGGTAGTGTTATGCAAAATACAGTAAGCCAACAGCAATATCAGCAATACAGCTGTCCGCAATACGCGTCACAGCCAGCTGTACAGACAGTACCCGTGCAGCCTGCACAACCGGTTCAGACCTATCCTGCACAAAATCAAACAGTACAGGTTCCGAACTATTCCGGCGTAAATATCCAGATTTTCAACCCGTCGGTCGGAGTTCCGGGTGGTGCGCCCGTTTATAATGTTAATGCGCCGCAATATCAGGCGCCGAATTGCTATCCTTCAGGATACTATACAAACAACTGGGGGCAAAACGGCTCTGCAAATGGTGCAAATAATAACGCCGACAATACAAATTCTTCCAGCACAACAACCAATACGACAAATACAACAACCACAAAAACAGAAGAAAAAAAGAAAACCGAAAAGCGAAATATAGTTTTGCTGACTGACGATTACATAAAAAATCTTGAGAATTACCTGAACAGTCAGGATAAAGAAGTAAGATTAATGGGCGCAAAAGAAGTCGTTGCAAGATTACAGGAGGACGACTCCAGAAAAGACGACAAAGCCCTGACTGCCCTGATTAACAAAATGCTTCAGGATCCTTACCAGCCCGTAAGATTTTTAGCCCTCGGCATGCTTGACACAAGAGCCGTAACAGGCGATGATTTTACAAAACAAATTCTCCAGCAGATGCAGCAATCAGACTCCGGCTACGGTCAGGACGCACTTCAGGCAAGCCAAATCCTGCTTAAGATGTCAGGACAAACAGTTCAAAAAGAATTTGAAGTAAAAGACAAACCCAAAAAGGAAGATAAAAAATAATGAGCGTAATTACAGCGATAAAATCAAATTACGGTAAATATTTAGCAAGGGGCGCAGGTGCTGCGGCGCTGTACTTTATAGCGCGCGACGCACATAATTTCGGCAAAATCAGATCCGACATTGAAGTTCAAAGCAAAAACGCAAAAGCAGCCCAGTACTTTTTGGAAAACACCATGACTCTTGACAGACCGTCAAGAACAGCCGCCGACATTCAAAACGGCATCTATAAACTTGAATTAAACGACCGCTTCAGAGGGTTTGTAAACTCAATTATCGGCTACTTTAAAGGTATCGGAACAACGCTTATACATGACGTAGTGCCGCTCGGACTCGGGCTTACGGCGCTATTTGCAAAAAAACGTGCACTGCCGCTTGCAAAAGGTTCCGCAATAGGCCTAGGGCTTTACGGAGTTTATACGGTTTTAAAAGACGGTTTCGGCATAGGTAAAGCAAATCACCTGACTAATTCATCAGGTCAGGACGTCGCTCTTTAGTACGTTTAAGCCTTTGAGCCCGCCTGAATTCTTCAATTTCTTTATGGTTTCCGTTTAACAAAACCTCGGGAACTTTCAGCCCTCTGTATTCTCTGGGTTTTGTATACTGCGGATATTCAAGCATACCGTCCGAAAAACTGTCATCAATTGCCGATTCGATTTTGCCGAGAGTGCCTTCAAGCTTCCGGCTCACAGCGTCAATAACACAAAGAGCAGGAAGTTCGCCCCCTGTGAGGACAAAATCTCCCAAGGAAATTTCCCTCGGCTTTATAATCTCCCTTATCCTCTCGTCAAATCCCTCATAATGCCCGCAAAGCAAAATAATTTGATCGAATTTTGCAAGCTCTTTCACCAAATTTTCTTTTAAAGGCTCTCCTTGAGGCGAAAGCATTACCGTCAGAGAATTTTCGCACCTGTCTATACTTTCATACGCATCAACATAAGGCTGAGGCATCAAAACCATGCCCGCACCGCCGCCATAGGGGGTGTCGTCGACTTTTTTGTGTTTATTCAGGGTGAAATCGCGCGGATTAATTGTATTTATGCTTATAACACCGGCTTCAGCAGCACGTTTTATAATACTTTGGCTGCAGTAATCCGTAATCATCTCCGGAAAAAGCGTCAGGACATCAAACCTCATTCCAAAAGCCCCTCCAGATTATTAATCGTAACCTTTTTCCCTTTCAAATCCACATCCGTCACAATAGCTTTTACAAACGGAACAAGCGAAATCTTTTTGGATTTGGTTTTAACGGACAACAAATCCGTTGCGCCGTTATTGGAAACCCCGACGATAAACCCGAGATTTTTCCCTTCCGAATCCGCAACTTCAAGCCCGACAAGCTCATCAATCAAAAATTCGTCCTCGTCAAGATTTTCGCGGATTGTGTCCTCATCCGTAAACAATAGCAGCCCTTTCAAAGGCAGCAGGTCGTTTATGGAATTTATGCCGTCAAACTTTACCACCGCAAAATTTTTATTAAGCCTAGAACGCGTAATTTTTAAGGGCTTGTATTCGTTTTGAATTTTTACAAAAACTTCGTTTAAAGACAGGAAAAAATCCGTCTGATTTTTGGAAAACCCGACTTTAGCTTCCCCTTGAATTCCGTGGAAATTCAAAATTTTGCCGACAGA
>CALVER010000093.1 GCA_944326625.1 Candidatus Gastranaerophilales bacterium
CAATTTCATTTAAATATTGCAACTATTCATTTATACGGATGAAAACCGCATCAGAAAATTATTGTATAATATTTGTTATGAAAAACATTTTGAAAAAAATACTTTATTATATGCTCTCAATTCAGGAAAAAACGCTTTCAAAAAAGCTTGGAAAAAGCTTGAAAACATCTTATACAAACAAAACATCAAAAACTATTCTTTCCTCAACCGAGCACATGACCTTGACACTGCAGACCGAAAAAAACAAAGACACGGTTAAAAAAAATGTAGAAGATATTGTTAAAAACTGTCAAAATAATCCACAAAAACTGCTTGAATACATAATTGCAGCCGGAACGAAAGTTTATAAATTAAATAATGCGGATAAAATTCTTGCCGCAATAGGCGAAGATGAAGGTCTTATCTGCGAATTAAAAGGACTGAAAGCTCTTTATCTCAATCTTTTTACAACTTCAAAATTTTCGCTGACTTTTCAGCCGGCTTTTGTAATGCGAGAAGGAAATATTGAGCCTTTATACATGCTTCATCAGTTTTACAAATGGTATTCTTTAAAAATGAATTTGCCAGGGTTTGACTACAAAGCACAAGAAAATTTCAAAAAATACTTAAAAAACGTAAATGACAAAACATTAAATAATTTATCTATGGAAGATACGCTCGCTTTAACGGAAGCCGTTGCCAGAGATCAGGAGGCAACAGCTTTTGCGCTGTCATTTGCACAAAAAACAGAAGGGGCAAAAAATGTCCGAAAAAAAATGACAGAAGGCGGCGCTGATATTTAAAACGGAGCCGATAAGCTCCGTTAATAAAAAAACTTAGCAATTTGGGGTAAATTGCTATAGGGGGTAAGTAGTTAAGGATTCTATGCTTGGCCACTATGCCATATAAGGCAAGTGGACGTATGAAGTTTCTGCTCTATTAGAGTCTTTGTTTGGTGAAAATAGTATATTATAAGCCTTGGCAAACTTGCAGCCCAATGCTTTTACAGGGTTAGACTGAACTGCATCTGCTTCTTGAGTGAGTCTTAAATTCTTTTCAAATTTCAATTTGTCTGAATTTTGCAAAGATAAAAGACCGATTTTCGGGGTCATATTATTCATAACGTTCTCACCGAATGTTATGTGTTTTGTATTTATATTACTTATAGGAGTTACTCTCATTTTTCTTACCTCCTTTCGAGGTTTTGTTATTAAGTGTTTTTTTAACACTTCATCCTAACAATTTCACTATATACTATAAAATATTTTTTGTCAACCCTTATTGTAAAGTTATATTAAGAGGCTTAAAAGTCAAACGAGGCAAGCGCTTTGGCATAAAGTGGCAAAAGTACACTTATTCGTGGTTTTGAGACACTCTGACCTCACCCCGGATATCCAACCGGGTAAAAAAATTTCACACAAAAAATCCCCCAACCGGATGAGTAATTCAAGCTTACCGGGTAATTGCCATAAGCATGCTGTTTTTATTAAATATAATTAAATCTTTTTCATACTTCCAGCTATTCTTAAACGGGGCATTTGCCCCTTTTCTTTTATAAAGATTAAACGTCAGGAAGATCGCCTTTTACATCCGCAATAACGTCACTTTCGAGATTAAATACCGTATGCAGAGCTTTAACGGCTTTTTGAGCATCAGATTTATCCACAAGGCAGCTTATTTTAATTTCACTTGTAGAAATCATTTTGATATTAATATTCAAAGTTGCAAGGGTTTCAAACATAGTTGAAGCTATACCCGGGCGGTCAATCATGCCGGCGCCGACAATGGAAACTTTTGCGATTTCATCATCAACCTTGACATCAGAGGCGCCTATTTCGTTTTTCAATTTATCAAGCACAGCCAAAGTTTTCGGCAAATCATTTGCATCAATGGTAAATGCAATATCGTTTGTATTAGAAACTTTTCTTGCATAAGATTGAATAATCATATCAACCGAAATATTTTCATTAGCCAGAGCAGTAAATAAATGTGCAGCGACACCGGGTTTATCCGGAACATCGCAAACAACTATTCTTGCCTGACTTAAATCTGCCGCAACACCTGCGACCGGTCTGTATAATTCCATTTTTTCAACTCCTACAATTAATGTGCCCATATCTTCGAGCTTAAAACTGCTCCTGACTCTCATTGGAACCGCAAATTGTTTAGCGGTTTCAACGCTTCGCGGATGAAGAACATTTGCACCGGCGTGAGCAAGTTCCAGCATTTCTTCATAAGAAACCTCATCAAGCCTGGAGGCATTCGGAACGACTCTCGGGTCAGTTGTATAAACACCTTCCACATCCGTATAAATATCGCAGCGTTCTGCATTCAACGCAGCAGCAAGTGCAACGGCCGATGTATCCGAGCCGCCTCTGCCGAGTGTTGTGATCTCGCCGTCTTCAGTTACTCCCTGAAATCCGGCGACAACAATAATTTTGCCTTCTTCAAGATTTTTGCGTAATTTATCCGTTCTTATGTCAACAATTCTTGCTTTTGAATGGATATTTTCGGTCATGATACCGACCTGCATTGCGTTAAAGCTTATTGCATCATACCCCTGAGCTTGAATTGCCATTGTTAAAAGCGCAATAGAAACGCATTCACCGGTTGACAAAAGCATATCCATTTCGCGGCTTGAGGGATTAGGGGTCAATGATTTTGCCATTTTAACAAGATGGTCGGTAGTATGCCCCATAGCCGATACGACAACGACAACGTCGTTACCGTTTTCTTTTTCTCTGATTACAACTTTTGCTACATTTTTTATTTTATCGGTATCGGCAACCGAGGTTCCGCCGAATTTTTGAACTATTATCTTTTTCATGCTTTTATATCTTTTAAAAGTCCTTCTAACTCCGCCCTGAGTTCGGGGTATTCAAATTTTTTTATTCTGTCCGCAATAGATATTGCTTCTTTTACATTATATTCACAAACCTTTTCTTTGACAAGTATGTAACTTGTATGAAACAACAAATTTAACAATTCTTGATTAAACGGATCAAGCTTTTCCGCTTTTGAAAGCTTTCTTTTGGCGTCCGTATAATCATTTTTTGAAATCAAATATTTTGCATATTCAATATATGCATTTAAGCATTTCGGATTAAATTTTAAAACTTTATCATAAGAATCCCGTGTCATCTCGTCATTTGCAAGGACTTCATAGCATTTGGCAAGACGGTAGTAATTGTAAACATCTTTCGGATCTTTTTCAAGCGCAAGCTTAAAATAATCAATTGCTTCTTCAATTTTTCCGTATGCAAAGGCTGAAACACCTTTTGCCTCAATTAAAAATACACTGTCAAGATTTTTTTCGTCCGCAAATTTGATAAAGTTATAAGCTTTTTCAAAATCTTTGGTTTCCGCTGCACATAAAGCCATGCCCGCCTGCGCTTCAGCATCTTCCAAATCTTCAAGCAAAACTTTTTGATACATTTCTTTTGCTTCTTCAAATCTGCACAATCTGACAAGAGCATTTCCCCACTCAAGATACAAAAGCGGATTCACCAGTTCACGTTCTCTTGCACTCGAAAAATATTTTGTTGAATTTTCATAATCAAATTCCAGAGAATATATTTTGCCGAGCAAAAGATATGCGGGGAGCATATTCGGGTTAAAATCTATTGACTGTTTTGCATAACGAATTGCGGTTTCATAATTTTCTTTTAAGAAATACAAATTTGCAAACTCGTACATACAACTTTCGTTAGGATTTGCTCCGGCCAGAAAGCTCAATTTATGTTCCGCGTCATCATACTTGCCGAGCCTGACCTCTACAATTGCCGCCAGAAGCATTGCCGCAAAATTATACCGGTTAATCTGTATTGCTTTCAAAAATTTGTCATGCGCTTCGGTATATTTTTTTTGTTTTAATAACGACATGCCCCAGCCGGTCTGGATATCGGTATTTATAGGAGAAATTTTATCAGCTTCAACAAAAGACAATTCAGCTTTATTGTAATCTCTTAGAGTAATCTGCACCAGTCCTAATTTATGCCAGATATTTTTGTCCTGAGGATTAAGTTCGGCTGATATTTGGTAATATGCCGCAGCAGCCTGAGAATCTCCCAATTTTTCTTCACAAACTCCGAGATATTTATAAACAAGAGCATCTTTACGGGTTATCGCAAGCGCTTCTTCCAGAACTTTTTTGGCATCCTCATAGCGCGATTTGTCAATAAGTTTTTTTGCACGGTTAACATAGGCAACAGAAGGTATAGTCTGATTGTCCGTTTCTTTTTTATAAGTATCTACGGACATATTCAAATCTTTTATTTTATCCAAAATTTTCTTTATCCGGCCAAACAATCCGCCACCTCTCTGAAAGCGCCTTCGCCTCCGTCCTTTTCCGTTACCTGAATATCCGGAATGTTTTTAAGTTTTTCCGGAGCATGCGGCACCGTAACCTTATATTTGGCATATTCAAGACACGCAAAATCGTTTATATCATCGCCTATATATACAAATTCCTCAGGCTTAAGATTATATTTTTCAACAATTGATTTTAATACATCAATTTTTATCCTGATATTTTGATGAACTTCATCAATTTGAAATTTTTTCGCAATTGTTTCTATCGCAAGATTTTTTTCGCCTGAAATTATTGCGATATTGTAACCGCTTTTTCTAAGTATAGAAAAGCCCATTACGTCTTTAAAATTAAGCTTACGCGACATAGTGCCGTCATCGTGAATGTACACACAATTATCGGTTACAACACCGTCAAAATCAGTTATAATCCATTTTATACTTTCAGGTAACTTAATCAATGACAAATATCCTCTTATCTGCTATAATTATATCATAAGATAGGGCTGAGACAAAATGATTTCATATATTATTAACAGCGGATTAATTCTGGTTTTCATATTACTGTTTTTCATTACAAGAAAGACAAACAAACGCTGGTCAAAAATTAACGATTATTTAGGAACTGTTACAAATACGGTTAATTCCGTACGCTACGGGAATTTAACAACTAAAATAGAAAAACTTGAACATCCTACATACCAGAATGTTACGGACAGTATTAACAGGATGGTTGAAACCCTGAACGACCGCGAAAAAATGATTATCGAATATCAGGCGGAATTAATGCGCCAGAACAGGCTTCTGGAATCCGTTATTAATTCTTTATCCGACGGGATTTTGATTATAAACGAACATAATGACATTTTGCGTGCAACACCGAAGGTTTCCACCTGGTTCGGGGTAAAAGGCAAACACATTGTCGGCAAAAATATTTTTGAATTCATTGAAATTGCCGACGGTTTAAGTATTGATAAACTTAACGGCGATGATGTTTTTATAAAACACACTCCGACAAATAATTTTATTATAAGTTCGCAAAAGTTAAAAACCGACGACAAAAAGAATCGTTTTGTACTTTTGATTAAAGATGTTACAAACGAACGCGAAATCGAAACGCTTAAAGAAGATTTTGTGGCGACGCTGACCCATGACCTTAAAGTTCCGATTGTTGCCGAAGCCAATATTGTTGAATTTTTACTTGAAGGCAAGTTCGGAGAGATTACCGAAAAACAAAAGGTCGCGCTCCAAAACATGCAGGTTTCCAATAAAGAATTGATTGACCTTGTGCAAATCCTTCTTGAAACTTACAAAATTAAAGAGCATGGCATAAAACTTTTGAAAGAAACAATTGTACTGAACCCGTTTATAGAAGGAATAGTTGCCGAAATGCAGCCCATTGCAAACAAATCGGGCATAACCATAAATTTCAATCCCGAGAGAGCTTTGACCGTAAATGCGGATCCTATCCAGCTTAACCGCGTTATAAAAAATCTTATCTCAAACGCAATTTCACACAGCAACACAAAAGAATGCATTGACGTTAAAACAGGCGAACAAAAAGGATTTATCACAATTTCGGTTGTTGATTACGGACAGGGTATTTCGCAGGAAGAAATCAAAATGATATTTAACAAATACTATTCTGCAGCCAAAAAATTCCGCAAAATCGGAACCGGTCTGGGACTTTATTTATCGCAGCAAATAGCACTCTCACACGGCGGCGAAATTACGGTCGACAGCGAAGAAAACGTCAGAACCGAATTCTGCGTTAAACTGCCGGTGTAATTTATGCTATAATAAACCTATGAAAGACAAATTACTGAGCCTGTTAGACTGGATTTATAAAAAGAAATGCTATTTTTGCAAAAGTTCAAAAGAGTCTGTGCGCATGTGCTCC
>CALVER010000094.1 GCA_944326625.1 Candidatus Gastranaerophilales bacterium
GCAGGATTTTTAATTTCTTTTGCCAGAGTTTGAGCGAATTTTTCTTTTGCATCTTCGGACAGGAATTTTTTAGCGTCTTTAGTTGAAATACTTGACGCAACCTGTCTTGAATAATCTATAATATTATCCGTGCTGTCTGATTTCAAAACGTCAAATCTCAATTTACTCAAAATATCAACCGCATCTGAATCCGCAAAAATATTTTGAGCTTTTATACCATATTTTCCGTTAAGAGCCGCAGCTAATAATAAACCTGCCAAAGGCCCGTACACAAGACCGACAGCCGCATGGTTTATAGTACCGCTTGCTTCACGGCGGAAGGTTTCGACACCGGCTTGGGGTCCTCTGGTAAAATCGGTAATTGTTCTTGGGGCAACCATACACGAAAAGTCAACAGCTGTCGCGCCCCACGCCTGATTGGTGTCCAAAAATCTTAATAATTGCACACCGGCGTCCGCAACACCTGTAAATCGGGGTTGATTGTTCAAATTCTGTTGTTGATTAATTTGTTGTATTTTCATAATGTATTCCTATTGTAAACTAAAAAAAGATTTAAAGGTAGGTGAACTGTCCTTAATTTGATTTTTCAAAAAACCGTTGGTCGAATTAACCGATTCCGCGAGTTTTCTGAGTTCCGCCTCACGTTTTTTGTTAGTTTGCGTTCGGGTATAAAGCGGGATAAATATACCTAAAGCTAATAATGAGAAGGCAAGATTGCCTAACTGGCAGACGGATCTGAAGTTTTTGGCGGTTTTGCCAATCACTTCATCAGATGATTTGAGGCTTACATCCTTAACCCAGTGCCATAATTTTTTCATTGCATTTGCATCTTTCGGGGATTCTTTTAATCTGTTAAGCAATTTCACATCCGGTCTGACTTTTTCAATCAAGGTTGCAACGCCTTTTGCCGCATAATCACCTAAGAAATAAAGACTGGAGAATGTAGCAATATCGCGGATAGTGGCTTCTCTGAGTTCATTTTTGTCTTCAGATGCCATCATACGGCTTGCAAAAGTCGCAGTGGATATAAATCTTGCCTGATCCATTGTCGGGAAAATACCTTTAAATTGGAGCATCTGCTTGCTCGGAAGCTTAAAGCCCATAGACATAAGCATTACGCCAATCATAGAACCGACAGAAATGAATTTTTGTTTTAAAAGATCTGCCTTTTCTTTCGGTGTTAATTCACGCTGATCCTTATTCTGCGCAAAATCTTTATAAATCGGAGCGCCTTTAACACCGGAATGACGCGCCGTAAGCCATCTGTTTAAAGGCTGCATTGATATTGCAAGCGGCAAAATAACGCCAAGACCTGCAAAACTTTTCCAGTTAACAAGTTTGATTGATTTATTAATAAATTTAGAAAATTCTTCTGCGGTTTTAATACCGTTCTTTTCTGCGGCTTTATGAACATGAACAAAATCCTCGATATAACCTTTAAGGTTTTTGGACAAAACCTTGCCGTTTAATTCAAGATGTTCTGTCATATGAGTTTTACCGGCGATATTCAAATAAGCATTTTTAAGAGCTTTCTTGCCGTTTTTAAGTTGTGAAGAGTCTGCTGCCGCCTTAATTCCTGATTTTAAATCAAAATCTTTGAATGCTTTTCTTGTATTACCGTCAACGCCTGTCAGGTCATTTATAAATGCGGTCAAAGCCTTTTCAAGTTTTTCAAAACCCTTGCCTTCGGCTTTTTGGAGATAATTTTGAGCAATTTTCAAAGATTCTTCGTTAGCCCAGACATTTGTCATTCCCTTGACGCCTTTAACCACACCCAATTTTTGGAGCACTGCTGCCATACCCATTACAATAAAACTCGGCAATAAACAGTTAACAATCAAACCTGAGGATTCACGGCGGAAAGCTTCCATTCCTGCATAAGCATTTGATTCTTTTGTTTCAATAATCGTACGGGGAATAATAGCGGTAGACAAATCCAAAACAGAAACATTAAGCATAGGAGCTTCTTCACAAAGCTGAATGCCGCGCAAAATTGCATCACCAAGCCCGTTAAATGACGGCTGCTGATTTTTTGCATCCCAATTCGGGGTATTTCTTCTGTTTTCTACACTACTAATCTTACTAATCATAAATTTGTCTGGATCTCTATATTGTCATTATAACAATACCATATTTAAATTAAAAGACGTCAAAATCCAAAATTGCCTATCAAACCGTTTTTGTTAAGTTAATGTAAAGATGAATATTTAAATATTTTTATAAAAATAGAACATTTTAAAACAATTTTTTGTAATTTTTTATCAAATTTTATCAAAAAATTAATAAAAAGCGTAAAAAATACAATTTTTTATGCAAAAATTTTATGTAAATTTTTGTAAATTTTTTGCATATTAAGACAAAGAATGATAGAAATTTTTGACAAAATCAACCGCATCTTCTTTTGAAACAACTGAACCATCAAATTGAGCGTCATGGAGAGCGTCCATGATTTCACCCAGAAGAGGGGACGGTTTTATTTTCAAAATTTTCATAACCTGATTGCCGTCGAGCAGTTTGGGCAAAGGTTTTAGGGTTTCTCTGACGGAAAAATAAAATTCAGTCAGACGCTTTAAGGATAAAATATTATTTTGAACAATGTCTTCAGTAATTTCGGGTCCGCGTGCAGAAAGCCTGTCAGCCATTGCAAGCACAATATTATCAACAGAATTGTCACCCGTTTTTCTCACAAAACGCATCATTGTTTTATCTGTAGGGCTGCACATAACATGCGACGGATAAATGTGATTTTTAATCATCAAAGTAATATAATCAACCTGTTTGTTTGAAAAATGCATATCTTTCAGAATTTTCAAAGCCATTTTGGAGCCGACATCATCGTGTTTAATAAATCTGTGGCGGCCGGTATCTTGTTCTATGGTCCATGTTGAAAATTTCCCGATATCATGCAAAAATCCAGCAAGCTTCAAGTGCGCAATTCTGGGCAAACCGCCGAAATCAACACGTTCAAGATGTTCTTTGATTTCAACAGGACTGCTTTTGTATATTTCATTAATCTGTCTGACCGTTTCAACTGAATGATGAAACAAATCAAGATGATGATGTGAATTAGGCGGAACTTTTTTTACATCAGCCATTACAGGGAATATTTCTTCCAAAATCCCCGCCTCATCCATTGCCAACAATGCAAGGTGAGCATAATTTCCGCCAAAAAGCTTAACGATTTCATAAATTACGCGTTCATATGCAGGTTTATGAATAAGTTTTTTATGCTTTTTGACGATTTTCGATAATTCAGGCACCACATCAAACCCCAAACTTGCCTGAAATCTGTAAATCCTCAAAAGTCTTAATGGATCGTCTATGAAATTTTGTTCCGAAATAAAATTAATTCTCTTATTTTTTATATCGTCCAAACCGCCCGTCAAATCAATAACTTCACCTGACTTTATATTTACCGCAATCGCATTAATAGTCAAATCGCGGCGCTTAATATCCGCCTCAAGCGAATTTTCAACAGGGTTTGTGATGTCAAGGTAATTCAATTTATCCTTAAAAACCAGACGGTAAATTCTGTTAACTTCGTCCAGCGGGACAAATGTTGCTCCGAATCTTTCAGCCAATTTTTGCGAAAACACACGGGCATCTTCATTGCAAACAATTAAATCGCGGTCATAAGTGCTTTTTCCGAGCAAAAAATCTCTGACAGCACCGCCTACGATATATATATCCGCGTCGAATTCGCCTGCAATAGTATTTAAAATTTCGTCGTTTTTAATTTTTTCCGCTAAATTCATAAATTATATTCCCGAGTGCCACTGTAACCGCTGTTTCGGCTTTTAAAATAAGATTGCCAAGTGTCAGCATATCGCATTTTTTATCTTCAAACAGCCTGAATTCTCTGTCGGAAAAACCGCCCTCAGGACCGATAATCACAAGAACATCTTCGCCTTTTTTAACAGGTGCGATATCGTGCAGAGTTTTGGAGGCAATTCGCTCACAAAAAACAATTACCCTTGAAAATTTTCCAATCAGATTTTCAAGTGTTTCCGGCTCAAAACATGTCGGAATATCCGCTCTTTCGCACTGTTTTGAAGCCTGATACATAATTTTCTGCCACTTGTCTATTTTCTTTTTAATAACTTCATCAGCCAGAGCGCAATTGTCAGTCCTAACAGGATAAATTCCTTTGACGCCAAGCTCTGCAGCTTTTTCAACAACAAAGGATTGCGCGTCGCTTCTGAGCGGACTTTGCGCCAGATATAATCCAAAATCCAGGCTTCTAAAAGACTTATAACTATTTTCAATTCTTACGATAACCTCGCTTGATGTAACATTTTCAACAACAGTTTCGTATTGAATTTTATTTTCGTCAATTAAAAGCAGCTTTTCACCTTTTCTGATACGCAAAGATTTTGCAATATGGTTGTAATTTTCCCTGTCAGATATTGCAATGCGATTGTTGTTAACCTCTTTTGACGATATAAAAAAGTGTGGCATAACTAAATAATACAACAAAATTGTTAAATTTTATATTTTAGGGTGGTAAAATTTTTTTTATTGTAGTATTATACAAGTAGTAGAAAATTGGGATATGGAAATGGATAATGAAAAAGTAATCGGAATACCAAGAGCAATGTCTTTTTATAACAATTACCCTTTTTATTACGGATTTTTTACGGATCTGGGGATAAAAATAGTTTTGTCTGACGTCACGACCAAACAAACAATGTCGAGCGGCTCCGCCCTTGTCGTAACCGAAACCTGCTTACCGATTAAGGTTTATATAGGGCATATCTTGAATTTGATTGACAAGGGTGTAGATAAAATTTTTGTGCCGTCAATCCAATCAATTGCGCCGAAAATTTATAACTGTTCAAAAATCAGAGGTCTGCCGGATCTGGTAAGAAATGTTGTTAAACGCGATTTTACAATGGTTGAGGCAACACTTGACAAATCAGAAAAAGGACACGGGCTCTATGAATTTCTGGCGGAAATGGCAAAACCTTTTGGAATTACCGATGAAAAAATTATTAAAAGAGCTTCAAAAGCAGGCTGGCGCTGCTATAATAATTTTCACATCATGTCAAAATCAGGCATGAGCTACAAAAAAGCACTGAATTACGCGCTTCAAGGAAAAGTTTTCATTGAAAACCGGACAAAAGAATACCCGATATCAATTGCGCTTGTGTCGCACGGTTATAACATTTATGACGACAGAACCTGCATGAAAATTTTTGACAAACTTGAGGCAATGGACGTAAAAGTTTACACCTCTCTCCAATTATCCAACGAGCAATTGGATGACGGTATTGCATCTCTCGGCAACGAGCAATACTGGGCGAATGAATACGATATGACGGGAAGTGCAGGTCATTATCTGAAAGACAACAAAGTCGACGGCGTAATTACACTCACGGCATTCGGCTGCGGGCCTGATTCATTAATGGTTGAAAGGATTACGCGAAAAGCAAAAAGATTCAATAAGCCGCTTTTGAACCTTACAATTGACGAACATACAGGGGAAGCGGGATTTATAACCCGTCTGGAAGCGTTTGTTGATATGCTTTTCCGCAAAAAACGCGCGAATATAATTAATAATATTGAAATTAACGGACATAAATCGGAATATATTCCGAATACTAACTTTATTGAAACAAAATAGCAGAAAAAATACATTGAAAAAAAGAGCCCTTTTGAGGCTCTTTTTATTTATACTTTTCTTTTTCTGGCCGCTTCGGATTTGCGTTTTCTTTTAACGCTCGGTTTTTCGTATCTTTCGCGTTTTTTAACTTCTGAAAGAATGCCGGCTTTTTGGATTTTTTTCTTAAAACGTCTCAATGCGCTTTCGATTGATTCGTTTTCTCCGACTTTAACTTCTGCCATTTATATTTTCACCACCTTTATAAATCTTGTTGGGTACGGAAAAAATTGTATCACAAAAGAATAAAAATAGCAAATATTATAAAAACCGCACAAAAAATTTCTTGACAAAAAGTAAAAAATCATATTTAATAAAAGAAAACAGGAGGATAAAATCATGAAAACAAACACTACAAAAGCGGTTCAGATAGTCACCCCCCCCCGAGGTTGACACTATATAAGGGTTTTACCCTTGCTGAGGGTGCTACGCACGTAGGTATGTGTGACAATGTTCGTAGATGTGCCTT